>NZ_JBHXTE010000031.1:0-121809 GCF_042677545.1 Streptomyces sp. NPDC127108
ACTGGCGGGGGGGTCCCCCGCGCCTGCGCTGGGTCATGGTGTTCTGTTTCGAGCTCAACCAGTGCGGCTGCCCGGCGACGGCATGTGCCATGGCGCCCGCAACCTCATCGGTTCCGGGCGCCTTCGCACACCTGCGTACGCGGCCCGCTCAGTCGGCCCGGTCCGAGCGGTCCGCCCTGTCGTCCGGGTCGTCCGGGATGCCCCACGTCGGCGGCGGCGTCGTCGGGGTCGTCGGCGGGTTCGTCGGCGTCGTCGGGGTCGTGGGCGGCTTCGTGGACGGGGTCGTCGGCGGCGGGGTCGTCGGGGGCTTCGTCGACGGCGGCTTCGTCGACGGCTTGTCCTTGTCCTCGTCGTCCGTCTCGGTGGGCGGTGCCGTCGGGGTCTGCGGGGCCTGCGTCGTCGGCTCGGGCGGCGCCTCGACGCCGGAGCCCATGTCCGTCTTCAGGTTGAACTTGGTGCGGGAGCCCGTCGCGTTGAACGTGTACGCCGCCCAGATCTCGGCGGGGAAGCTGCCGCCGTCGACGCGCGGCTTGCCGCCCGCGCCCCGCATGGACACCTGCTGGCCGCGCTTGAACTTGCCGTCGTCCTTGGGCTGCTCGCCGAACAGGCCGACGGAGGTGACCAGCTTCGGGGTGTAGCCCACGAACCAGGCCGACTTGTTGTCGTCGGACGTACCGGTCTTGCCCGCGACCGACTGGCCCTTGCGGTTGCTCGCGTCGCGCACCGAGGCCCGCGCCGTGCCGTCGTCGACCACGCCGGTGAGCACGGACGTGACGGAGTCCGCGGCACCGCGGCTGATGACCTCGTCGCCGATCGCGTCCGGCAGGTCGACGGAGCGGTCCTTGTGCTCGACCGACTTCACGAGCTGCGGCGTGACCTTCTTGCCGTGGTTGTCGAGCGTGGCGTACACGGCCGCCATCTCCAGCGGGCTCGCGCCCATCGAGCCGAGCGTCTGCGCGGGCACGGCGGGCAGGCCCTTGACGTCCATGCCGAGCTTGCCCGCGGTCTGAAGGACCTTGTCCATGTCGACGTCCACGCCCATCTGCGCGAACACGGAGTTGACGGACTTGTTCATCGCCGTCTGCACGGTGACGGGGCCGTAGGAGTGGCCGTCCTCGTTGGGCGGCGCGAAGCCGATGTCGCTGCCCTTGACGGGGCGCTTGCTGCGGCCGCTGTAGATGGTGTCCGCCGTGATCGGCTTGCCCTCCTGCGTCTGCGCGCCCTGCTCCAGGGCGGCGGCGAGGATCAGCGGCTTGAAGGTGGAGGCGGGCTGGTAGTCGGCGCGGGTGGCGTTGTTCGTGAAGTGCTTCAGATAGTCACGGCCGCCGTACATCGCGACGATCCCGCCGGTCTTCGGGTCGACGGACACCGCACCGGCCTGCACGCGCGCGTCGGCCTTGCTCTTGCCCGGCTCCAGGTTGTCGTTGAGCTTCTTGTCGACCGCCTTCTCCAGCTGGCGCTGCTTCTTGGGGTCGATGTTGAGCGTGATGGTGTAGCCGCCCGCCTTGAGCTGCGCCTCCGCCTCGGACTTGGTGTAGCCCTCCTTGACGAGCTGCGCCTCGATGGACTCGTTGGCGGCCCGCACCAGATAGCCGGTCTGCCCCTTCATCTCGGGGTCGGGCTTCGGCTCGTGCGGCTTCGGGAACTTCAGGCGGTCGCGCTCGGCGGAGTCGAGCCAGTCCTGCCCGACCATGTTGTTCAGTACGTAGTCCCAGCGCTCCCTGACCAGCTTCTTGCCGGTGGGAGTGGCCGTCGCCCAGTCGTAGGAGCTGGGGGCCTGCAGGAGCGCGGCGAGGTAGGCGCCCTGTGCGACGTTCAGCTTCTCGGCGTCGACGCCGTAGTAGGCCTGGGCGGCGGCCTGGATGCCGTAGGCGCCGCGGCCGTAGTACACGGTGTTGAGGTAGCCCGCGAGGATGTCGTCCTTGCTCTTCTCGCGGTCGACCTTCAGCGAGATGACCAGTTCCTTGAGCTTGCGCGAGACGGTCTGGTCCTGCGTGAGGTAGTAGTTCTTCACGTACTGCTGGGTGATCGTCGAGCCGCCCTGCTTGCCCTTGCCGGCCAGCGTGTTGAGGACACCGCGGGCGGTGCCCTTCAGGTCGACGCCCGAGTCCTTGTAGAAGGACTTGTTCTCGGCGGCGACGAACGTGCGCTGGACGGGCTTCGGGATCTTGTCCAGGTCGATGATCTCGCGGTTCACGTCGCCGTCGCCGTCGCGGGCGAGGAGCGTGCCGTCGCTGTACTTGTAGACGTTGCTCTGCAGCCGCGCGGCGGCGTTGCCCTTGGGGATGTCCACGACCAGGTAGAGCACGACGAAGCCGAGCATCAGGAGCAGGATGAAGGAGAAGAACGCGCCCAGGAGCTTCTTCCAGGTGAAGAAGCGGCGGATGCCGGTCTTCTTGGGCTTGGCCGGGCGGGCGCGACGGGCCGCGCGGCCACCGCCGCCGGGTATGCCCTCGCGCGCGCCGTCGTCGTCGCCGGGTCCGGCGGGGCCACCGGGGCCGCCGGGTCCGCCGCCCGGCCCGTCCCCGCCGGGTCCGGCGACGGACGGACTGCCGGTGGCGGCGTCGTCGCCGGACTGGCGGGGGCGCGCTGCCCGGCGCGCACCGCGCTGCCGCGCTTTTCGCTCTTCCGCTCGGCCCATGACTGTGGCGCTCCGCTTCGTCTCGTCGTCTTCGTACTGCGTGTGAGTGCCGGTGGCACCTCAGGTCAGCTCATGAAGCTAACACCGCGCCAGTGGACAAACGCCCCACGATCCGGCCTTTTCCGGACGTGACAATCAGCACCCAGCACAGGGGAACCAGTGCTGTCCCACCCAAATCGACTCACCAGGGCCACAGACGGTTGCCCGGGAACCGAACACACAGGCGCCCGCCGACCTAGACACCGCGCGTATACACACCACGTATACGTGCTGTGTATAGTGCTCCGCATGTCCATCGGTCACACCCTCCTCGGGCTCCTCGAATCGGGGCCCCGCCACGGCTACGACCTCAAGCGCGCCTTCGACGAGAAGTTCGGCCACGACAAGCCGCTGCACTACGGCCAGGTCTACTCGACCATGTCCCGGCTCCTGAAGAACGGCCTCGTCGAGGTCGACGGGGTCGAGGCGGGCGGCGGTCCCGAGCGGAAGCGGTACGCCATCACCGAGGCGGGCATCACCGATGTCCAGCGGTGGCTCGCGACGCCGGAGAAGCCCGAGCCGTACCTCCAGTCGACGCTCTACACCAAGGTCGTCCTCGCGCTGCTCACCCACCGCGACGCCGCCGACATACTCGACACCCAGCGCGCCGAACACCTGCGCCTGATGCGGATCCTCACCGACCGCAAGCGGAAGGGCGATCTCGCCGATCAGCTCATCTGCGACCACGCCCTGTTCCATCTCGAAGCCGACCTGCGCTGGCTGGAGCTCACCTCCGCCCGACTGGGCAAGCTCGCCAAGGAGGTGCTCCCCGGATGACTCCCGCGGGTTCCCTGTTGACCGCCGACGGACTGCGCAAGACGTACGGTCCGACGACCGCGCTCGACGGCGCCGAATTCTCCATCCACCCCGGCGAGATCGTCGCCGTGATGGGCCCGTCCGGCTCCGGCAAGTCCACGCTCCTGCACTGCCTCGCGGGGATCGTGCGGCCGGACGCGGGCGAGATCACGTACAACGGCCGGAGCCTCGCCGGCATGAGCGACACCGCGCTCAGCGCGCTGCGCCGCAGCGAGTTCGGGTTCGTGTTCCAGTTCGGGCAGCTCGTCCCGGAGCTGACGTGCCTGGAGAACGTGGCGCTGCCGCTCAGGCTCAACGGCGCCAAGCGCCGCGACGCCGAGCGGACCGCCCTGACCTGGATGGAGCGCCTGGAGGTCGACGACGTACGCGACAAGCGTCCCGGCCAGGCCTCCGGCGGCCAGGGCCAGCGCGTCGCCGTGGCCCGCTCCCTCGTCACCAGCCCGCGTGTGCTGTTCGCGGACGAGCCCACCGGCGCCCTCGACTCCCTCAACGGCGAGCGCGTGATGGAGCTGCTCACCGACGCCGCCCGCTCCACCAACGCCGCCGTCGTCCTCGTCACCCACGAGACCCGGGTCGCCGCCTACTCCGACCGCGAGGTCGTCGTGCGCGACGGCAAGTCCCGGGACATGGAGCGCCTGGTATGAGCGCGACCCGTACGAAGCCGGTGGCGCAGCCCGTCGCCGCGGACCGGCCCACCGGACCCACCGGCGCCCGCGCCTGGCTGCGCGACCTCGTCATGGGCATCCGCTTCGCGGTCGGCGGCGGCCGGGAGGGCTGGGTGCGCACCGCGCTCACCGCCGTCGGCGTGGGCCTCGGCGTCGCGCTGCTGCTCGGCGCCGCCTCCGTGCCCGACCTGCTCGCCAACCGCGACGCCCGCGCGACGGCGCGCCAGCCCGCGGACACCATGTCCGCCAAGAAGATCGACCGCAGCGACTCGACGATCCTGATCGTCGACGCGGGCACCGACTTCCGCGACTCGGAGATCGGCGGCCGCTCCGTGCGCGCCGACGGCAGCGACCCCGTGCTCCCGCCCGGCCTGAGCGAGCTGCCCAAGGGCGGCGAGATGGTGGTCTCGCCCGCCCTGCGCGACCTGATGAACAGCTCCGAGGGCAAGCTCCTCAAGGAGCGCTTCGAGGGCTACCGCGTCACGGGCACCATCGGTGACGCGGGCCTGATGAGCCCCAAGGAGCTCTACTACTACACGGGTTCCGACACCCTCACCAAGGCGCAGGGCGCCCACCGCGTCAAGGACTTCGGCTTCAAGAACCCGGCCGAGCCGCTCGACCCCCTCCTGGTCGTGCTCGTCGTCCTGATCTGCGTCGTGCTGCTCACCCCGGTGCTCATCTTCATCGGCACGGCGGTGCGCTTCGGCGGCGAGCGGCGCGACCAGCGGCTCGCGGCGCTGCGGCTCGTCGGCGCGGACCGGCGGGCGGTGCGCCGGATCGCGGCGGGCGAGGCGCTCTTCGGGGCCCTCCTCGGCCTCGCGCTCGGCGCCGTGTTCTTCCTGGGCGTACGGCAGTTGGTGGGCGTCGTCGACATCTGGAAGGTCAGCGCGTTCCCCTCCGACATGGTGCCGCTGCCCGGCCTCGCCGCGCTGATCGTGGTGGCCGTGCCGGTCTCGTCCGTGCTCGTCACCCTGGTCTCGCTGCGCGCCGTCGCCATCGAGCCCCTCGGTGTCGTACGCAGCACGACGGCACGCAAGCGGCGGCTGTGGTGGCGGCTCGTGCTGCCCGTCGGCGGTCTGGTGATCCTGCTCAACCAGGACCAGGTGACCCGCACCGCGGGCGAGAACGTGCAGGTGTACTCCGTCGCCGCGGGCGCCACCCTCGTCCTGGTGGGCCTCGCGACGCTGATGCCCTGGCTGGTCGAGGCGGCCGTGGCCAGGCTCCGCGGCGGCCCCGTGCCCTGGCAGCTCGCCACCCGGCGGCTGCAGTTGAGCAGCGGCACGGCGGCCCGCGCGGTCAGCGGCATCACGGTCGCGGTGGCGGGCGCCGTCGCGCTGCAGATGCTGTTCGCGACCATGCACGACGACTTCAACACCACGACCGACCAGGACCCGCGGCGCGCCCAGCTCAACGTCAGCTCGCCGGAGGCCAGCGGTCCGCTGGCCCAGCGGATGATCGACGACTTCCGCTCCGCGAAGGGCGTCAAGGGCGTCATCGGCCGGGTCTCGTCGTACGTGGTCAAGCCGGGCGAGCTGAAGAACGGCGACGACATGCGGCCCACCACGGAGCTGTCCGTCGGCACCTGCGCGACCCTGCGCGAGCTGGCGCGGGTGAACTCCTGCAAGGACGGCGACACCTTCGTCGTGCACTCCGGGGACCGCGAACTGGACAAGTGGGTGGACCAGGCGGCACGGCCCGGCAAGAAGGTCGACCTCAACAGCGAGAGCTGGGGCGACTACTCGGGTGAGCGGCGCGGGAAGCACGCGCCGTGGACGCTGCCGAAGTCGACCCGCACGATCACCTCGCGCCCCGACCCGGTGGGCGACCGCTACTACGGCATCTTCGTGACGCCCGGCGCGATCGACGTGGCGAAACTGTCGGGCGCGAGCACCCAGGCCATGGTGCAGATCGACCCGAAGGTCGAGGACGCCGAGGAGTACGTGCGCAACGCGGCCACGCAGATCGACCCGCTGATCCGGGTGTACACGATCCGCATGATCGAGCGCGACAAGCAGTACGCCTCGGTGCAGAAGGGCCTGCAGGCGGGCGCGATCGCCACGATGATGCTGATCGCCGCGTCCATGCTGGTCTCCACCCTCGAGCAACTGCGCGAGCGCAAGCGGCTGCTGGCCGCCCTGACCGCCTTCGGCACCCGGCGCTCGTCGATGGCCTGGTCGGTGCTGTGGCAGACGGCCGTCCCGGTGGTGCTCGGCCTCGGCCTCGCCATCACCGGCGGCCTGGCCCTCGGGGCCGTGATGTGCCGGATGGTGGACAAGTCGGTCACCGACTGGCTGGTGTTCCTGCCGCTGTGCGCGGCGGGCGCGGCGCTGGTCGCGACGGTGACGGTGCTGAGCCTGCCTGCGCTGTGGCGGATGATGCGGCCGGACGGGCTCCGCACGGAGTAGCTCTCGCGGGGTGAACCGTCAGGGGCGGGTGGGGGCACACAGCTCGGCTGTGTGCCCCCACCCGTTGTCTCACAACACCCGCACCGGCAACGGCCGCAGCGCCTCCCGCAGGGCGCCCGCCAGCTCCTCGTACTCCGCCGCCCGCGCGGCCCCCGTACGCATCGCGAGGGCCACCCTCCGCGTCGGTGCCGGGTCGGCGAAGTACCCCGTCAGGAGCTGGCTGCTGCGGCTCGTCTCCACCCGGACCGCCGTGCGCGGAAGGAGGGTCACGCCGAGGCCGCCCGCGACGAGTTGGACGAGGGTGGAGAGCCCGGCGGCGGTCGTGGTGACGGGCAGGTCCCCGCGCCCCACCTCGCGGCAGATGTCCAGGGCCTGGTCCCGCAGGCAGTGCCCCTCGTCGAGGAGCAGCAGGTTCAGCTCGCGCAGCGCCTCGCGGGGAATGCCCTCGCGGCCGCCCAGCCAGTGGTCGAGCGGCGTCACGAGCACGAAGTCCTCGTCGAAGAGCGGCAGTTCCGTGACCCCCGGCACCCCGAGCGGCACGGCGAGCAGAAGCAGGTCGAGCCGTCCCGCCGCGAGCCCTTCGAGCAGCGAGGACGTCTGCTCCTCGTGCACCTGGAGGTCCAGGTCCGGGTACTTCTCGTGGACGAGGGCGAGCACCGTCGGCAGCAGATACGGCGCCACCGTCGGGATCACGCCGAGCCGCAGCGCGCCGGTGAACGGCGCCTTCACCGCGTCCGCCTCCTCCAGCAGCGCCTCGACCTCGCCGAGGACCGCCTTCGCGCGCACCGCGAGCCGCTCCCCCGCCGGGGAGAGCAGCACCTTGCGGGTGGTGCGCTCCAGGAGCTGGACACCCAGTGCCTCCTCCAGGGCGGACACCGCGCCGGACAGCGCGGGCTGACTCATCCCGATTGCTGCCGCCGCGTCCCTGAAGTGCAGATGCTCGGCCACGGCCGCGAAGGCGCGCAGCTGCGCCAGGCTGGGTTGCTTGCCCCTATTTATGGCTCGCACTGATAGCCACCTCCGATCAACACAACCGAGTGTAGCTATTTCCCTAATCAATGCACTCTGTGCCACGATCGACAGCAGTCCAACCCCCTGGAGCCCCTTACCGGGCTCCTACGCTGCAAGGAGAGCGCGTGCTCACTGTCGGTGACAAGTTCCCCGAGTTCGACCTGACTGCCTGTGTCTCGCTGGAGGCGGGCAAGGAGTTCGAGCAGATCAACCACAAGACCTACGAAGGCAAGTGGAAGATCGTCTTCGCGTGACTGAAGGCAAGTAGAAAACCCTTTGCGGGTTCTCGAACGCACGCGCAACACTCGCTCTTGAGGGGGCGGTGTTTCAAGCCGCTGACCAGCATGGACTACTGCGTCAGCGCAGTGAACATCGCTAGGGGGCAAACCCTTGAGAGTCATTCAGACCCTTCAGTCAGACATGTGCGAGCCGATCGGCCTGTACCGCCGCGTCTCCATCGACAAGGCCCTCAAGGGCGTTGAATCTCCGTGGCGCGAAGTCGAGGAGCAGGTCAAGGAGCAGGACGAGGCGATCCGGTACCTCGTCGCCAGTGACGCTGTGCTACAACGCCGGAACGCAGTCCTGGTCCGCGACTACTGCGACAACGACACTCCCGCGTCAGATCCGTTCATCGTGCGCGACGACTTCGAGCACCTGTTACGGGATCTTGAGAACGGGATCATTCACGGCGTCGCCTTCCTACACTCTGACCGCCTGGCGCGCCTTGTGTACGACGCGGCCCGCATCTGCCGGATTTTCGAGATGCACCCCGACTACATCGGCCGCTCTGTAGAGGGAAGCGTCGATCTCGCCAGCCCCGAGGGACGCGCGATGTTCGTCATGCAGGCCACTATGGGCAGCATGGAAATCGGCAGCCTGAAGCGCCGGACCAAGCGCACCAATGCGCGGATCGCCCGCAAGGGAGCAATGCACGGCGGTCCGCGTCCCTTCGGTTGGGCGGAAGACCGCAAAACGCTGGACGCGAGAGAAGCCGAATTCCTACTTAAGGCAATCAGGGCCGTACCCGCAGGGCTGAAGGTTGGCACCTTCCAGCGACAACTCACCGAATTCGGATACCAGCCGGTGATGACGAAGCGGTCACGAACGGATCGGGCCCGTACAGTTCAGCACAGTGCCGCAGAAGCCATTCTGACGAACCCGCGCAACGCAGGCTTTCGCCTGTACGTGCCGCAGGATGTACGCCGCTCATCCGGACGCCTATGGCTTCCTGACGCCATCCTGCACGACGACGAACAGAATCCGGTCCTAGGGGACTGGACGCGGGTGTGCACTCCGGATGAGTACTGGGCATGCGTCAACGAGATAGGTCGGCGCAAGGAAGCCCGCAAGGAGAACAGCGAGCAAGTTCACGACACCAGCGTCAAATACCTTCTCTCGGGATTTGCGCGATGTGGGAAGTGCCTTTCCTGCATGTGGATGAACCCCTACACGCCCGGCACCACTTCCCACAAAGAGTGGGGATTCCGCTATGCCTGTCTGGTAAATCAAGGAGGCTGCGGCGGGGTCACACGATGCGGGCCACTCGTCGATGAACACGTGACAGACGTGTTCCTGGCAGGAACACGCGAAGGTCTCGGAGATGCCGTTGAGAAACCGGCCGCCGAAATTGATGCCACAGTCCATGACGCGAGAATAGGTGAGATCGCCAAAGAGATTGGCCAGGTGAACGAGCGCCGCAGGCAAAAGCGGATTTCCATGTCCGAGACGTTGAACCTCATCGAGGAGTTGGAGAGGGAGCGCAAACAGCTCAGGAGTAAGAAGAGTCGGCTAGTGCAAAAGGCCAAGGCTCAGAAACTTCTTTCTCCTGACGCCTTAGGCGACTGGCCTAACCTGTCCATCTCGGAGCAGCGGTTCCGCCTGACTCAGAGCATAAAGTCTGTGATCATCCATCCCATCGGCCGGGGGAAAGATTTTGATCCTGCCGCCATCGAGATCGTCTGGCAGGAAGAAGACGATTCGGGGGACGCTGAGCAGGAGGCCGAGGATTCAGCGGCGTGAATGGAAAGGAGCCCTCTCCGGCGGAGAGGGCTCCTTTATTGCTTGGGTGCAGACTTGAGGCCCCAGGTTTTCATCACGCGGGCACGCCACTGTGCGCTGCGCTTGGGCATCTTTGCCAGTTCTCGCGCCAACCATTCCTCCTTCGTCATTGATCTTCCCCAGACACACGGGGTGATCTCTGTAACTCCCGATCCTGCTGTTCGAGTTGCCTCGCGCATTCGATGTGTCGAGCAACGCCTGAAGCTATTTCTGCCTCTGCTGCTGTATGGCCAGATCCCACGAAGCGCCAAAAGGACTCCCTGAGCGTTCCTCCCTCTTTCGCTTTCACCACGCCCAGGGAACCCCGGTACTCGGCACGTGCGGTGCGGAGTTCGCCGTACGTGGTGGAGTAGCGGCGTGATTTGGTGAGGACGTGTCCCCGGAAGCCGAGGGCGTGAGCCCAGGCGCGGAGGTTGAGGCAGGTCAGTTCGGGCAGCGCACCGAGCCGCCAGCAGGTGCCCATGAGGGCGCGGATATGGGCGCTGACGGGGGCGAGTTCGATGCTGTCGCGGTCGGTGACGCGCCGGTCGAGGCCTCCCGCATCACCGATGCTCTTGGACACGTACTTGGCCACGTAGGCCGCCACGGCGTCATCAGTCACGGCGCCGGAGAGGGCTGTCCCGGAAATGGCGTGGACGTCCATCTGCGGCCCGAAGGCAATGAGCCGTTCGCCGGTGGCAGGAGAGTAGGCGGTGCGCACGTGGGCAGCGGCGGCAGCGTCTTCTAGGACCTCTGCGAGGAGTTCGGGCGTCGCCCAAGCCGGGGGCGGTGTGGAAGGCCCGTCGGGGCCGTCCAGGCGGACGACTGCATGGAAGTGAACGGCGGCACGGCGCTGGTATTCGGCGACCTTGGCGAACGAGAGCGTCAGGTGGCCGCCGAGCCGTGTCTGAGCGATTCCGGCACGTGTGGCCAGACGCCGCCTGGCGGTGTGGCAGAAGCGGGTCCAGAGCCGTCCTGCGTGGGCGTGCCACAGGACGTGTCCGGGGTAGTCGTAGCAGTCCGGGCAGAGCGGCTGGCCGACGGCCGGGTCCCCCTCCTCGTGCCGTCGATGGCAGGTGTGGGAACGGCCGTGATCACAGTTGCTGCCGGCATTCGCTGACCTGCACAAACGCCCGTCGGTGGTGGCCTTGTGCACGGGGCCGAACGACGGTGCGGTCAAGGTGAGGAGAAGGCGGGGGTGGAGCTGGACGCGTTCGCTGACGCCCTTGCCGCCGTGCAGGCCGGAGCGGACGAGGTGGTAGGTGTCGCCCGCGTGCTCGCGTGAGCAGGGCTCGCAGCGTGACCGGCGCCGATTCCGGCAGCGCACGGCAAGGCGCCCGCCGGGTTCGCTGGCCGTGTCGTAGTGATGCAGAACGGTGCCGTCGGCCGCGTCGCGGATGGTGGTCTGGCCGGAGAGGTAGATCGGGTGGGCGCATCCTCCGGTCGCCTTGATCTGTGCGAGCCAGCGCGGGAATTGGGGTTCGTGGACGAGGCGGATCAGATCACGGTCGGTAGACGAAAGACGGCGCAGACGCTCAGCCTCGTTGAGAGCCGAGCGCCGCGCCTGATCGGTGGCGGGATACATGAGCGGGGGTCCCCTTTCGTGCGGAGTCAGCGTGCTCGTCATGGGTCAGCTCCGTGTTTTTTGTGGTCTGGCGCGAGAGAGTGAGTCTGTGCGTGTCAGCGAATTCTCGAAGAGAGGTTTTTCCGGTTCAGGCAGGGATTTTCGGGAGAGGCGCAGAATCCGATGCGTGCGGGTTCCCGCATTCATAGCGGACGTATCCGCGCACTTTCTCGCCGTCATATTTCCGGGTCACGGTGCCGTACGAGTACCAGGCCCGTTCGCTTCGCCGGTAGGCGAATTTCTCGAAGTCGAATCCTTCTCCTCGGTATCCTATTCCGTGGGCAAGGGAATCCTCTTGCGGTCTGTCGCGGACCTTTACGGCGTAGCATGAAATCTCCGTGGCGCCGGAGGCTTTCACGTACGCCGTGCCGGGGGTGTGTGACGCTCCGAGTCCGGTAATGGCCATGAGGAGACTCATTGCGGCAGAGGCGATGACGGATAGCAGATGCTCGATGTAGGTCATGTTTCTTTCCTTTCGACGGTATGCGGCGAGGTTCTTTGCGGGTTATCCAGTTCCCACGCCTTTGAGTATTGCGAGGATAAGCATCCAGACGGGATACCCGAGCGGCGTGAACGCGAGCAGAAAGCCGCCAAGCGCGACGAGCACAACTTGATGGATTTTGAGTTCGCGGGATCGCGCGAGCATGAAGGCATACAAGCCAAGGAATGCGGTAATGACGTAGATCGTTCCCGGCTTCATTCCTCATCTCCCCATTTCGTTGTCGCAGCGGATTCGGGACCGGAGAGGAGGGGATTCAGCGGGGGCAGGGTGGCCGCGATTTCCGCGATGTCTTCCGAGGTGATCAGGTGCGAGCGTGCGCGGGTCCAGCGCCCCTGCATGGCGATCACAGCCACGCCTTGCTCGTCCTCGGTGATGCTCTGCGCCACCACCACCGCGTCAGCGTGGATATCGCCGAGCGTCATTTCGGCCGACGCCTCATCGTGGGCCCGGTGAGCGACACGGCCGCCGAGCTGGGCACGCAGTGCGGTGACCCGAGGCCCGAGGTCAGAGCCGACGCGTTGTCCGGCCGCCACCAGGTGCACCCCGAGAGCGGCACCGAGTTGAGCGATGCGCAGCAGCAGGGTGCCGCAGGTATCGGCCTCATGCCGGGCCCGGCGGGAGCCGTCGTTGAGGTACAGCTCTGCCAGCTCGTCCACGATCAGCACGAGGGGCACCGGCCGTTGTCTCTCCGGCAGTTCCCAGACGGAGCGCACGCGCGCCGTGCGGCATACCCGCGTGCGTTCCTGGATCTCCCCCACGATGCGCGTCAGGACCTCAATCGCCTCTGCCCGACTGGTGGCCAGGCGGGTAAACCGGCCGCCGTACAGGGCGAGTTCCATGCCGCCTTTGCAGTCGATCCCGACCAGGGCGACGGCTTGCGGATTCAGGGCCCGCACGAGCGCGCCCAACAGGGTGCTCTTCCCGCTCTGTGTCGCCCCCGTGATCAGCCAGTGCGGGATGCGCCGGAAATCGATCACGAACCCCACGCCGTCTTCGCACCACCCGACGTCAGCCGCCAGCAGTTGATCAGTGGCCGGTTGCACGGCGGGCAGTTCACCGGTCAGCGGATCACGGGCCGTGGCAGTGATCAGGACGTGTCCGCGTCGAGGAGAGGTGACCTTGACCGTGTGGACGCGCCAGGCGTGTTCCAGGGCACGTGAGGCCGCGTAGTAGGGCGAGGGGGTCTGGCCGGGGTACATCAGCACGCCGACCCGCAGCCCGCTTGGTGTCGGCACCGGCCAGCTCAGCCGGGGCGACTTGGGTTTGAGTGCCTGGCCCTGCACCACGGTGTCCTTGCCGATCAGCCGTTGATGGGAGCGGTCACTCACGGCGAGGTTGTTGAGCAGGCACACCCGCCGCCAGGTCGTGTAGATGCGCCAGACCGTCTGCGGGTAGCCGACCAGCCACCACCGCACCGGCAGCTCTGCCAGGCTGAGACCGCGCGCCGCTAGCCGGGGCTCCCACCACCGCCGGGTCAGCCAGCCGACGACGGCCAGCCCGAGAAGAACCCAGACGATCACGGGAACGCGCATCAGTCCGCTCCCTCTTCGCCCTGGCCCCCGTCCTGGTGGAGCTGGACGGTGCGCTCCCAAACCGTGCGGGCCCGGTACTTCGCCGACTCCGCGTGCTGCTCCGTCATCTGAAGGAGGTACTGGAGCGTCGGGATATCACTGATCACCGCGAGGAGTGCTTCCATGCCGACCAGGACCCGCATGTCGCGCAGCAGCGCGCCGAACTCGCCGTCCTGGCCGATCAGTCCAGCGTCCGGGGTGTCGCCCTCCGTGCCGGTGGCAATCCGCATCTCATGTGCCATCCGTTCGGCCTCCACCGCCACCGACACCGCGCACGGCTTGGTGCAGGCGTAGACCTTGGTTTCGGTCGCCGGGTCGCGGCCGACGGGCACGAACTTGGTGTCGTCCGTCAGGAGTTCGCCGCCGCAGATCACGCAGGCGAGGCCCGAGGCCTGACGCTGGTTCAGGTGCCAGAAGTAGCGATCCATCACTTCTCCCCTGTCTTTCCGCGTGATCCACTGCTGCCCGCCGCGTCACCGGCGGCAGGCGTGACCGGGGTGATCCGATCGGCCCGCCAGGACGTCCCCGACCGTCCGTCCATCTGCCATTCGTTGGCCCAGAGGTTGATCACGTGGACCTCTGTTCCCTCTGCCACGCCCTCCGGCTGCACACCGACCACGACGACGTTGATCACGTCCGCGCGGCGGCTTTCGAGCTGCCGCACGCTCAGTCCCGTGACCCACTGGACGCGACCCTCGCGATCACGGCGTATCTCGCCGTCCGGGGTCATGCGTGCCTCAGGTGCGATCACGCAGCGCATGACGCCGAGCCGAGCAGTGTCAATGGGCTTGTACTGCACAGGAGTTCACCTCATCCCTAACTTGTCACCTATCCACTTATCCGGATAAGCGGGAGGCTCATACTCCGCCCTATACCCATAGGGGTCAACCACTTATCCTCTTGAGTGGGGAGCACTACGCACGACGCACTGTCACCACATCCACCGCCGACAGCCGGAGGCAGCGGCCATGGCAGCAACCGACCGAAATCGAGATCATCCGTTCATCGAGCGACGACCGCCGATGTACATGCAGGTGGCACAGCACTTGGCCAAGGAGATCCAGGACGGGACCTATGCAGGGGGCGATCTCATCCCGTCTGAGGCGCAGTTGGTCAGCATGTTCGGTGTCAGCAAGCACACCGTGAGGCAAGCCGTTGCGGAGCTGCGGGGCATGGGTCTGGTCGACGTGCGCCAGGGCAAGCAGCCCATGGTGCGCTACCAGACGACCGCCACAGCAGCGCTCACGGTGGACCGGTCCGTCTACCGCACCGGCAAGGCCTGGCAGATGCCGGACGATCTCACCGACGCCGAGACGCCCGCCGTCTCACGGATCACCATCGACGGGCAGCCCGCCGCCCTCCTTGATCAGCAGGATCAGGACGCGCTCTGTATCGACCGCACACTCCATGATCCACAGACCGGTGTGCGCGTGGCCCACCGCTTGATCATTCCGTTGGCCACGGCGGCCGAGGCGCCCGGACTGGCCGAGGCGCCCGATGCCCCGCTAGCCGAGATCTACGCCCGGCTCGCCGACGGCCGGACGCTGACGATCACCGAATCCGTCACGGCCCGCGTGCCCTATCCCGACGAGCGCACGTCGCTCGGGCTGGCCGACGCGTCCCCGCTGCTGATCACCTACCGCGTGATCAGTGACGAGACCGGACGCCCGTTGATCTGTGAGGAGCTGCGCGCCGCCGCCAGTCGGGTACAGATCGTCTACGCGATCACGCCGACGCGCCGTCCGGCCGCCAGGAAGACCGCCACGCGGTCGGCGCCAGCATCGGCGTAGATTTTCTCTACTTCCTCAAGGGGCGCGCCGCTCGCGGCGCGCCGGGCGGCTCCGGCCGCTCCGGCCGGGCATGCGGCCTCCGGCCGGTCCCGTCCGGACGACCGGAGCCGCCCGGCATCGGCCGAGGCCCCAACCGTCAAGAGAGCCCCCGCGAACTCGTGCCCAGTATCTTGCGGCTGTCCTCAATCAGCTCACGGCTCTTGGCGATCAAGCATCGGCTCTCCTTGACCGCCAATTGGGATCTACGCATGGCTGCGAGCGAGGTCTTCTGAAGCACGTCTGTTCTTGCTCGCACGGACCCACCCACCAGTTCAGCTACCACGAGTCCCCTCACAGACCGTGCCCCCGCCGCCAATCGCTTATGCCGCATTGTCCCGTAGACACTGGATCGGTACGAAGAGTGCCGCTCAGGCCTCCGGCCCTGCGGTGCGCCCAACGGGGACAGCGCGTCTCCGCGTCTCCATTGCGGTTGTGACCACAGAAGAGGCAGAAACGCCAGGTAGCGTGGCTGATACCGGAGGGGGCGTAGGTGATCCACTCGCGGCCGGCATTTCTCCGCACCGCCGTCGTGGCTGGCTTTCAGTGGTGCCGGTCCAGAACGGGCAATGAACGGCAGAAAGCCGGGCACGTAACCAGAAGGCCTCTCATGCGCCATGCACATCGAGGGGCCCGCACCCCCCGGGCGCTTGATCGAGGAACGGGCCCCGCCTCACGAGGAGGGAGCACTCCCTAGGTGGGGCCCGTGCAGGCCTACCGGCACCTGAGTAGCCTGCCTGACCCGAAACGGCACCGATTCCGCCCGGGGCAGTCCCAGCTACAGCGTGACGCAGAGTGCACGTAACTGGGCCCACAGATTCCGGGCAACTACCCATCCGGGGGGCGGTCGGTTCCACGGCTTTAGGCAGCCACTTTGGGGCGAGCCTCTAAGATCATGGCCCCGATTCGGGCTGTTGCGGGCAGGCAAGGTGCTGCCCGAATCGCGGCCAGCGTAAGGGGCCATGATCACTCGCCCCAAAGCAGCTCCCGCCCAAAGCCGCTCCACCGACCGCGCTCCTGGCTGCGGACCATGACGGGGAACGCCAGAACCCGTTCGCCTAGTCCGTGCCGTCGACCATGCCTTGACCTGAGCGCTGATCAACGGCACGGCCTAGGCGAACGGGCCCCGGCTCCGGTCGGGGCCCCTCCCCGCCTACCGGTCACAGCGGCGCGCATGCTCCTCAGCGGCCATCCACGCAGCACCCGCACCCGTGATCCGGATGGGCCGGGGACAGCCGCCGCAGATGATGAACTCCTCCGCCCGGTCAAGCTTCACGCGTGATCCCTTACGGGTCCACCATTCGGTGTGCCTCATGCCGCACTCTCCCCTCTCCGCTAGTCCGCGCGCCGGTCCGCACCCCATTCGGACAGCACCCGCACGATCACCCGTGCACCCTCCGGCCGCAGCCAGACCATCGGCTCACCCCGCGCCCCGGCATGCGGCGAAGCCCGCACCTCCAACCCGTACTCCACGGCCGCCGCGTTGAGCGCGTCCGCCGCCTCAGCAGCCTCCCGCCAGGGGCCCACGTAGTCGACCCCCGGCACCCATAACATCGCGTCAGGCTCTCCACTGCCGCCCCCCGATATGTTAGCCATTGCAAATTCCTCCTGAGTGCGCGTGCACCCTATCTGGGTATGCTGCCGCCAACTCCCCTGCACCTACCGATAGTTGCTACCGGGACTACCGGGGCACCTGTCTAATCCTGAGCACTGACTACAGGATGCCGTCTGCGCAGATGTTTCGGAATGCCAAGGCTGAAAATTCCCCAGAACTGCCATGGTCATATCCGTTCCGCAAACAGGCGCACCCCTGCGAAAGCGGCCCCCTCCCCGCAGGCCGCACGGAGAGGAGGCCGCCGCCTCAGGCCTCAGTACAGGTAAGAGGCCGTCACCCAGCCGACATAGCCGTTCGGCAGGCCGTAGTCCGAGCCACCCCGCAGGACGACCCTGTGCCATATCTGGCCGCGCCGGTCCTGCTTGGCCCCGATCAGCTTGACCTTGTCGCCCTTGCCCAGCAGGCCGAGGACCACGTACCCGATACCCGGGCCGCCCCGCACCCGGAGCCCGTTCACGGTGGCCGCCGCCACCTCTCCGTAGGTCAGGCGCCCGTCACTGCCAGCGGCGTACGCCTGCACACCGCCCGGCCCCGGAATCGGCATGGACGGAGCCTTCGCCGCCGATGCCGACGGGGGCGGAGCTGCCGGAGGCGGAGCCGCCGACGCCGCCGACACTCCGACCATCCCGAAGCCGAGCGCCACGGCCACCGCGAAGATCACTCGACTCACAGTCTTGCTTGCCATCTGAAACCCCTTCAGATCATTTGACGACAAGCGGACGACCTACCGGCCAACCGCTTATCCGGATAAGTGCACAGCATTGGACACCCCCACTTAGGGGTCAACCGCTTATCCGGATAAGTTGATGTTCGATCAAGCGGGCGCCCACGCGCACGCAGCGCAGGCGGCAAGGTCAAACTCACCCACGGTAACGAGAAAAACGGACATAAAGAGACGAGGTGGGGTGCCAGCGGAGCCGTGATCCGTCACTGACCGCATCCCCGCCGAGCCGTACAAGCCAGCGCCCAGCACCCGCCGCCGCTCACGCCCTCGGGAGGGTGACGCTGTTATCCACAAGCCGCACGTTGTCCACCAAGATCCCTACCCGAGGTGACGACGGGCCAGAGTCAGGCCCGGAGGTGGCCCTCACGACCCCGCACCCGACAGCTCACCAACAGCTCAACCGCGAAGCCCTACACGTCCCCTGGAACACCGGACCGCGCGAAAGAAGCCCCGCCGTTCCTTGCGGAGCGACGGGGCAAGCGCTGGGATCAACCCTTCGTGCGCACCGCTTCGACAAAGGCGATCCAGGCCTCAGCGGACACCGCGAGGAGCGGCCCGCCTGGCATCTTGCTGTCCCGCACGGGGACAACACCGTGAGCGGCATACTCGGGCGCCCACTCAATACAGTTACCCCCGTCCTGGTTGCTGTAGCTGGAACGTCGCCAGCGCGCAGTGTTCACGCATATTCGGGGGGCTCGCATGGTGCTTCCTCCATGTACTTAGTGATCACGTCGCATGACTTGCGCGGAGACAGCGCCAGGTCACGAAGGTGATCGTACGACCGTCGGAGCCGATCCACATTCCTTGCGTCTTCGACGACCGAACCTGAGTAGCCAGTCTCCACATACGCCACTGTCCGACCGTCGGACAGCCACAGAAACGTGGTGTCTGTGTTCGTCAGTCCGTGGAGTCCGACGGATGACAGCACTACTTGAAGGGTCACGTTCGGCAGTTCAGCAACCTGACAGAGGTGCGCCAGCTGCCCGTGCCACTCCTTCGAATCGGCCAACGGGCGACGCAACACGGCTTCGTCAAGGATCGCGCGAAACTCCGGCTGATCATCTGTACGGCTCAGGAGATCCTGCCGACCCATCCGCGCCGCAACATCTTCAGAGAGCGCATCTGCATCTATCGGACCTGCCGCTTGTAGCAGCGTCTGAGCGTAGGGCTCAGTCTGAAGCAGACCCGGCATGACGCTAGGCGCATACTGCTGAAGCCCCAGGGCTTGCGCCTCCAAGGTCATATAAGTCTGGTACTGCTCGCGGAAGCGCGAAGGATCACGAGCTGCCGCCTCCCACAAGATGACGAGGTGGGTCGTGCCGTAGTACTCGTCGAGCGCCCGCGCCAACTCTGGACCGCCGATGCTCCGACCGTGCTCCATATGACTCAGGTGGGTGTGATCTGCACGCACGGCGTCCCCCAACGACCGCAGCGAGACCCCCTTTTCGCTACGAAGTAGCGCCAACTCCTGTGCGTAGCGTGCGCGCGCTGACTGGCTTCGATCTGTCGCCGTCCGTCGTGGTGGCATGTCCCCTCCTGTTGGTTTTGTTGGTTAACGCCGCGCACGCGTGGGTCTAACTGGACTCCACACTTCCAACATCGCTGCGGATCTACATGCTCGTCAACGTAGGACTTCTGGACACGACAGACCAGCCGGACGAGCGGAGCAACCACCATGGAGGGACAGCCCAGTTCGCACCGCACAGCGCCGGACGACGTAGCCCATCTGGTGGCGTTCATACAAGCGGGAGGCGTCTGGGGGCTAGCCCCTTCCTGGGTCCCGCGCACCGGCTACACCGACGCGGACCACGTCGACCTGCGGACCGTACAAACCCGACTGCAACAGCTCTTGGGGGAGTCGTGACCAGCAACCCACGGCGCCGCCTCGCGCTCCTCATTGCCGCGCGCGGCACGGCCGGAATGCTCTTGATCCCCAAGACCGAAGACACGGGAGAGTTCGGCGGCGCTGACTTGCCTCCCGGTTCCATGGCCTTCCCACCCTGTCAGTGCCCGTGGTGCCGAGTCGCTCCCCTAACTGAAGCGCCGTTGCACATCACAGACAACGCGAACACCTCTACCGAGAAAGGAGAATCATGAGCTTCCTCAGGCGATTTTTATGGGACTACGAGGCAATACCGTGCATGGCCGTTACGGCCGCTGTCACATGGACTCTCACCGTCTTTTTCACGGGACAGCTCTGAGAACTCATAGGGGCTGACGGATTGCCGCCAGCGCCCGCACACCCCATGGCGACCGAATCGGGCCAGGGTCGCAACCACAGCGTGCCGTTCAAGGAGGCGCCCGAATGAGCAAGGAACAGATGGTTTCAGCACCACCGCCCCGGCGGATCAGTGGCGTGGCAGTAATCCGTGACTCAGAGGGCTCCGTGCTCCTAGTACGCAACCGGTATGCCGCCACCATGAGGCTTCCCGGTGCGCGTGCCGAGAACGGCGAGAGCGCAGATCTGGCGTGCACCCGTGGCGTTCTGGCCGACGTGGGCATCAAGGTGCCTTGCGACACCCTGATGACCGTCGACTACGCCCCCGCCGCACACGCGGTACCTGAAAGTCACTGCTTCGTCTTCAACGGTGGAACCCTTGAGTACCGCGCACCGTCGATCCTCATCAACGGAGATCTAGGCCATTTCGAATGGTCTCCCCCCAAGGACCTCAGCAAGTACATTCCACTGGCCTATGAGCGCCGAGTGCGCCGGGCGTTGGATCAATGCGAAGGCGGAGGCATCCTCTACCTGTGGCAGGGCGGCATCCCCGACGTCGACCGCCCCAAAGTGCCCGCCTTCTCCTCGATGCACGCCTAGCGCGTTCCGAGGACGAGGCGGGTTGCAACAGCCCCCGCGCCCTGTCGTGCCACTCAGGGGGCGCGGTATGGCTCAGCCTTAGGGCTCCTGTGTGTATCGGGGGTAGCTGAGCCAGCAACAGGCCCCGGCCGTTGGCGCGATGGTGGACGGCCGGGGCCCCGTTGTTCCAGACCCGCTCAGCTCGCCGGGGGGCCGTTCTGACTCCGGACGGTGGCGAGTTGAGCCGCCCGCCCGCACCTTGCCCTTACGGGTAGGCAGGGCAGCGGGCAAGCCCCGGCTAGGGAACGATCTTCCCTAGCCGGGGCTCAGTGGTTCCCGGAACTGCGAGAGTGATCCCGTGCCAGAGCCGAAGCGCACAGATCCGTGGTCAAGCCCTCCGCAGAGCCGCCCCCTGCGGTAAGTCCAACGGAGAGGGCGAGGTGGGCCCCTCTCCTACATGACGTGACCGACGGAAGCCCGGCTGAACGCGTCGCAGGTGAGACCCCCACGAGAACCAGGTGTGGGGTCTCACCGCTGAGCGAACAGCCCTGGCAGAGCCCGGAGCGCCATTGATCGATATTACTGATCACACTAAGCAGATTGATCGATTTCACCGACTCTGCGAGGCATGACAGGGTTGCGACGTCCAACCTCAGCACCACCCGAAGGGCTACAACGTGCTCACTGTCGGTGACCAGTTCCCCGAGTTCGACCTCATGGCTTGCGTCTCTCTGGAGAAGGGCAAGGAGTTCGCGCGCATTGACAGCGAGTGGCTGAAGCGGAACCGTGACGAGAAGGGCTGGTTGGTCGTCTTCGCGTGGCCCAAGGACTTCACCTTCGTGTGCCCGACCGAGATCGCCGCCTTCGGCAAGCTGAACGACGAGTTCGCCGACCGTGACGCCCAGGTCCTCGGCTTCTCCGGCGACTCCGAGTTCGTGCACCACGCCTGGCGCAAGGACCACCCGGACCTGACCGACCTGCCCTTCCCGATGCTGGCCGACTCCAAGCACGAGCTCATGCGTGACCTCGGCATCGAGGGCGAGGACGGCTTCGCGCAGCGCGCCGTCTTCATCGTGGACCAGAACAACGAGATCCAGTTCACGATGGTGACCGCCGGTTCCGTCGGCCGTAACCCCAAGGAGGTCCTGCGGGTCCTCGACGCCCTCCAGACGGACGAGCTCTGCCCGTGCAACTGGAGCAAGGGCGACGAGACCCTGGACCCGGTCGCGCTGCTCTCGGGCGAGTGAACGGAAGCTGACTGACATGGCACTCGACGAACTGAAGTCCGCCGTACCGGACTACGCCAAGGACCTGAAGCTGAACCTCGGCTCGGTCATCGGCAACAGCGACCTGCCGCAGCAGCAGCTGTGGGGCACGGTGCTCGCCTGCGCGATCGCCTCCCGCTCCCCGAAGGTGCTGCGCGAGCTGGAGCCCGAGGCCAAGGCGAACCTCTCCGCCGAGGCGTACACCGCCGCCAAGTCGGCTGCCGCCGTCATGGCGATGAACAACGTCTTCTACCGCACGCGTCACCTGCTCTCCGACCCGGAGTACGGGACGATGCGCGCCGGTCTGCGGATGAACGTCATCGGCAACCCGGGCGTCGAGAAGGTCGACTTCGAGCTCTGGTCCCTCGCGGTGTCCGCGATCAACGGCTGCGGGCAGTGCCTCGACTCCCACGAGCAGGTGCTCCGCAAGGCGGGCGTCGACCGTGAGACCATCCAGGAAGCCTTCAAGATCGCCGCCGTGATCCAGGCGGTGGGCGTCACCCTGGACTCCGAGGCCCACCTCGCCGGCTGACCTCAGCCGACGACTCCTGTACGTCACGTAGGGCCCCGCTCACATCGAGCGGGGCCCTACGCGTGTCCAGCCGCCGATTCGGCGCTCCGCGCCTCGTCCTCAGTCGCCGGACGGGCTATCTCCCACCCACCCGCCCAAACTCGCACCCCGCTGACCAAAAGCCCGGCACCCCCGCGCCCCGAACCGGGGCGCCCCCGGTCGGCCTCCGGCCTCGTCCTCAAGCGCCGGACGGGCTTTTCCCCACCACCCGCCCAGCCCTCCCCTGGGGCCGCGCAACAGCGCGGCACCCTCGGGCAGCGCCCTCGCAGGCAGGCCGGGCAGGGAGTGCCGACGGCTCAGGCCGACCGGGCAGTTCGGGCGGGTGGGTGGGAGAGAGCCCGTCCGGCGCTTGAGGACGAGGCCGCAGGCCGATCGGCGGAGGATCGGCCCAGCCGCACCGGACAAGGCGCCCCCGCCAGATCAGGCGTCGGGTTTCGTGGAGGTGGGGGCCAGCTCGGAGGCCGTGGCGCCCCGGGGCTGAGGGGCCTGCTTGAGCGCGGCCTCGCGAGCGTACGCGCGGAGGTAGCCGACGACCGTGTTGGTCACGGCGACCAACGGCACCGCCACCACCGCCCCGCCGATCCCGGCGACCATCCCTCCGGCGGCGACGGAGAGCACCACGGCCAGCGGATGCACGGCCACAGCCCGCCCGAGAATGAACGGCTGCAGGATGTGTCCCTCGATCTGCTGCACGGCGAGCACCACGATCAGCGCCATCACCGCCGTGAACACGCCCTGCGTGACGAGCGCGACGACCACGGCGAGCGCCCCGGAGATCACCGCGCCCACGAGCGGGATGAACGCGAACAGGAAGATGAAGACGGCGAGCGGCACGGCCATGGGCACGCCGAGGAAGTAGATGCCGACGCCGATGAACACGGCGTCGATGAGAGCCACTATCACCGTGCCCCGCACATACGCGGTGAGCGTCCGCCACGCCCGCGGCCCCGCGCCCGCGACCCCCGGCCGGGCCGCGGCGGGCACCAGCTTCAGGAACCACTTCCAGATGCGCGGCCCGTCGTACAGCAGGAAGAGCGTGGAGAACATGGCGAGGAGGATCCCCGTCATCGCCTCCACGATGACGGTGACGCCCTCGAGCCCGGCGGAGGTGATCTCCTCGGAGTTGGCGCCGACCGCCTCCCGCAGGGACTTGGCGATGTCGTTGATCTGGTCCTCGGTGACGTGGAAGGGGCTGTTGAGCAGCCACTTCCGCAAGTCCTCGATACCGTCCTGGACTTGGCTGGAGAGCGTGTCCACGTTCTCCATGACCTGCCAGACCACGAACCAGCCGACGAGCCCCATGATCACGAAGCCGAGCACGGCGGTGCACACGGTGGCGAGCCCCCGCGGCAGCCCGAGCCGCTTGAGGCGGGCCACGGTGGGCTGGAGCAGCGCGGTGATGAGCAGCGCGGCGACGAACGCGAAG
This sequence comes from Streptomyces sp. NPDC127108, assembly GCF_042677545.1. Taxonomy (NCBI): domain Bacteria; kingdom Bacillati; phylum Actinomycetota; class Actinomycetes; order Kitasatosporales; family Streptomycetaceae; genus Streptomyces; species Streptomyces sp. NPDC127108. The sequence goes on from NZ_JBHXTE010000031.1 coordinate 23,536, forward strand.
ACGACGAGCTGGACGGCGCTGATGACCTTCATCAGGACCCAGACGGTCCCGGCGAGGACGAGCAGCCGCCAGCCGGCCTCGGCGGCGACCCGCACGCCCCAGGGCACGGCGGCGACGGGGTCGGGCCGTGCTCCTATGTCGGGCGCGTAGGCGGGCGGGGCGGGGACCTGGTCGGCGGCGCCGGAGTCGGCCGCGCCGTTCTCCCCCGACTTGTCGCCGGACAGGCCGTCGAGTCCGTCGAGTCCGTCCAGCTCGTCCTCGGCGGCAGCGGCGGCCCGCACCCGGTCCGCGTACCGCTTGCGCAGCGACAGCCTCCCCTGGGCACCGGCACCGTCAGCGGTGACGCCGTCGACCGGGGCACTGCCGGGGACACCCACGGCGACGGGACTCTTGTCGGAGGCGGTGGCGGCACCCGCGTCGGACGCGGCCGCGCCGGACGGCGTCGAGTCTGCCGGTTCATCCCGCGCCCCGGCGCCGGACTCGGCCTTCGCGCCCGCCGCCGACGGCCCCTTGGAGCCGTCCGCGCCCAGGCGTTCTCCCATCCTGGTCAGCGCGCCGCCCACGCGGCCGCGCCACCCTGGAACTCGCGCCATGATCCGTCCTCTACCCCCGTCTTGCCCCACCACGTACCAAGTCCCCCGCGGATTTCCCGGGGGACTGCCGGACCGACCGTACACGGACAGGACCCCTCACCGTAGGACGGTGAGGGGTCCTTGAAGGTTGAGAGCGATCTCGGCGCTGTTCACTACTGGTCAGCGCCGGTCGCAGACCTCAGTACCAGTTGTTGTTCTGCCAGAAGTCCCAGGCACCGCACGGGCTGCCGTAGCGGTCGTTCATGTAGTTCAGGCCCCACTTGATCTGGGTGGCCGGATTCGTCCGCCAGTCCGCGCCCGCGGAGGACATCTTGGAACCGGGGAGCGCCTGGACCAGGCCGTACGCGCCGGAGGAGGCGTTGGTGGCCTTGTAGTTCCAGGTCGACTCGTGGTTCACGATGTTGCTGAAGCACTGGAACTGACCGGCGGGGACCATCTGCCGGGCCATCGCCTGGACCTGCGCGACGGTGTAGGAGCTCTGCGGCGCGAAGTCGGAGGCGTCGCGTCCGGAGGAGCGGCTCGCCTTGGACTCGGCGGCGTCCTTCTCACGCTCCTTCTTCTCCGCGGCCTTCTTCGCGGCGGCTTCCTTCTCGGCCTTCTCCGCCTTCTCGGCCGCCTGCTGCTTGGCTACGGCGTCCTTGGCGGCCTGCTTGCGCGCGGCCTCCGCGGCGGACTTCTTCGCGGCCGTGTCGGCGGCCATCGCCTGGGCGTCGGCCTGCTGCGCCACGGAGGTGGTCTGCACCTGGGCGTGCTGACCCGCGGGTATGTCTGCGAGGAGAGTCGCGTCGCTTGCCGTCGTCTCGAGGTCGTTGGACTTCGAGGACTGGGTGTCGCCCGAGGCAACACCCACGACGGCGCCGACGGTGGTGACCGCAGTGGCCGAAGCCACCGCGAATCCCCGGACCGAGATCCGGCTCACACGGTTTCCTTCCAGCATCGCCCGCATAGGTGACCCCGCGGACGCAATCGTGCCCCTGGCGCTGGCCTCCGCTGGGTACATCGGTCACGGGAGGCGCGGGCCCGGTGGACAACTCCTGGGACAGGAGCGCCGCTTGGTGCTCGGGCGGCATACGGCTACCACTATGAAGTTCTGTTGTTCCGTACCGCTGGGGGTACAGGAGTGCCGTATGCGGGGCCTGACAGGACCCAGACTCTGCCGTAGCGAGACACCGCGAGGCAATTCTGCGTTGCGTGTGAAAGCTCACACCCCGTTTGCCTCAGGAGTTTTGCGGAAACACCCGCACACCAAGACGCCGCCCGGCTAGGCTCACTCGCTTCGCCGGGCGGCGCCAACTACCCCGTAGGGGGACCGAACTTGGACAGATGCCCCAGATCCAACGGACCTCTCGGTCGCCTCCTGTCAGGTGGTGTCAGGTGGTGTCAGATCTGCCCGTCCTCCAGCATTTCGGTCACAAGCGCCGCGATCTGCGACCTCTCGGACCGGGTGAGGGTGACATGCGCGAAGAGCGGATGCCCCTTCAGTTTCTCGATGACGGCGACGACTCCGTCGTACCGGCCGACCCGGAGGTTGTCGCGCTGGGCGACGTCATGGGTCAGTACGACACGTGAATTCGCCCCGATCCTGGACAGAACGGTCAAGAGGACGTTCCGCTCCAGGGATTGGGCCTCGTCCACGATGACGAAGGCGTCGTGCAGCGAGCGGCCCCGGATGTGGGTCAGCGGCAGGACCTCCAGCATGCCGCGCGCCGAGACCTCCTCGATGACCTCCTTGCCCGCGACGGACCCGAGGGTGTCGAAGACGGCCTGCGCCCAGGGCCCCATCTTCTCGGCCTCGGTGCCCGGCAGATAGCCGAGCTCCTGCCCGCCCACCGCGTACAGCGGCCGGAACACCATCACCTTCTGGTGCTGACGGCGCTCCAGGACGGCCTCGAGGCCCGCGCAGAGGGCGAGCGCCGACTTGCCGGTGCCCGCGCGTCCGCCCATCGACATGATGCCGACGTCCGGATCGAGGAGGAGGTCGAGCGCGATGCGCTGCTCGGCGCTGCGCCCCTTGATGCCGAAGGCCTCGCGATCGCCGCGTACGAGACGGACGTTGCCCTCGGGCGAGATCCTGCCGAGCGCCTTCCCCCGCTCGGACTGGATGGTCAGGCCCGTGTGCACGGGCAGCTCGGCGACTTCGGGGACGTAGAGGCTCTCCGTCTCGAAGAGAAGGTCGACCTGCTCCCCCGAGAGGGTCAGCTCGGACATTCCGGTCCAGCCGGAGGCGTCCGTGATGGCGAGCTCCGCGCGGTACTCCTCGGCGAGGAGACCGACGGACGACGCCTTGATTCTGAGCGGCAGGTCCTTGGAGACGACCGTGACCTCGTACCCCTCCGCCTGGAGGTTGCGTGCCACCGCGAGGATCCGTGAGTCGTTGTCGCCCAGGCGGTAGCCCGCCGGGAGCACGCCGGGGTCGGAGTGGTTGAGCTCGACGCGCAGCGTGCCGCCGAGGCCGCCGATCGGGATCGGCGCGTCCAGGCGCCCGAAGCGGATCCGGCAGTCGTCGAGCAGGCGCAGCGCCTGCCGGGCGAAGTAGCCGAGCTCGGGATGGTGCCGCTTGGCCTCCAGCTCCGTCACCACGACGATCGGCAGCACGACTTCGTGCTCGTCGAAGCGGGACAGGGCGTTCGGGTCGGCGAGCAGAACGCTGGTGTCGAGAACATAGGTGCGCCGGCCTTGCTGGCGCTTTGTGCTGGTCACCACGGAAGGACGTACCCCCTCGGATGAGGTCGGGGAGCGACGGAGGGAACTGGGCCGGTGACTGGCCACCCTGCGCGGGCCGAGCACCGGCCCTCCCTGTCGTCCGCGCTCGGCGCGCGGTCGTCCTGGTGCAAAGGGCCTCCCGGGCGGACGGCCCCGTGCCGTCCGCTGAGATCCGGCGTCCGTGAATCGGACGCCGACCTGCAAGTGGTATTCCCTCGAACAAGCGCAGCCATGCCATGGCATATGACGGCGCGTTGGTTAACTCCTGGTTACCGAGACCTCAAAGGGGCTGCTGTGTCATCCGCCGTAACGGCGGTGGCGCGCGGCGTAATCGCGCAGCGCACGCAGGAAGTCGACCTTCCGGAAGGCCGGCCAGAAGACTTCGCAGAAGTAGTACTCGGAGTGAGCGGACTGCCAGAGCATGAAGCCCGAGAGGCGCTGTTCTCCACTCGTCCGGATCACCAGGTCGGGGTCGGGCTGGCCGCTGGTGTAGAGGTGCTTGGAGATCTGTTCGACGTCGACGCTCTCGGCGATGTCCTCGATGGAGGTGCCGCGGTCGGCGTGGTCGAGCAGCAGGGAGCGGACGGCGTCGGCGATCTCCTGGCGGCCGCCGTAGCCCACGGCGACGTTCACGAGTATGCCGGTGCGGGTGTGCGTGGCCTGTTCCGCTTCCTTGAGCACACCCTGGGTGCGGGAGGGCAGCAGGTCGAGGGCGCCGACGTGGTGCACGCGCCAGCGGCCGTCGTCGACGAGGCTGCGGACGGTGTCCTCGATGATGCCGAGGAGCGGGACCAGCTCGTCCTCGGGGCGGTCGAAGTTGTCCGTGGAGAGCATCCACAGCGTGACGACCTCGACGTCCGTCTCGGCACACCAGCCGAGGAATTCCTCGATCTTGTACGCGCCCGCCTGGTGGCCCTGGGCGGTGGTGCCGCCGGAGGCCTTCGCCCAGCGGCGGTTGCCGTCGAGGATGACGCCGATGTGCTTGGGCACCTGGTCGTGGTCGAGGCGGCCTTCCACCCGGCGTGCGTAGAGTCCGTACACCAGGTCGCGCAGCTTCACCTTTGTCAGCCCCTCCATACAGACGGCAGTCCCCGAAGGCGAAAGCGTACCGCTGCGCGGACGCCTCCAGATCCGGGGTGCGGCCCGCCTTCCGTTTCCGGCCCGGGCCTTGTGTGTACACGCGTGCGGTCCACGTCCCGGTTCCCTGAAGTAGCTTCGTCCTCATGAACGACACCTCCGAGTACCGCGCAGCATCGGACCGTTACGACTCCATGGAGTACCGGCGCAGCGGCCGCAGCGGTCTGAAGCTGCCCGCCGTCTCCCTCGGCCTGTGGCACAACTTCGGCGACGACCGCGCCCTGGACTCCCAGCGCGCGATCCTGCGCCGCGCCTTCGACCTGGGCGTCACCCACTTCGACCTGGCGAACAACTACGGCCCGCCACCCGGCAGCGCGGAGCTGAACTTCGGCAAGCTCTTCGCCCAGGACTTCGCCCCCTACCGGGACGAGCTGATCGTCTCGACCAAGGCGGGGTACCTCATGAACCCCGGCCCGTACGGCGAGTGGGGTTCCCGCAAGTACCTGCTGTCCTCGCTCGACGCGTCCCTGACCCGCATGGGCCTGGACTACGTCGACATCTTCTACTCGCACCGCTTCGACCCGGACACCCCCCTCGAGGAGACGATGGGCGCGCTGGCCTCGGCGGTCCAGCAGGGCAAGGCGCTGTACGTCGGCGTCTCCTCGTACAACAGCGAGCAGACCGCGGAGGCGGCGCGGCTCCTGCGCGAGATGGGCGTGCGCCCGCTCATCCACCAGCCGTCGTACTCGATGATCAACCGCTGGACCGAGGACGACGGGCTGCTCGACACCCTGGAGGAGGCCGGCATGGGCTGCATCTCCTTCGTCCCGCTCGCCCAGGGCCTGCTCACGAACAAGTACCTGAAGGGCATCCCCGAGGGCTCCCGCGCCACCCAGGGCAAGTCCCTCGACCCGGAGCTCCTCAACGACGAGGTCGTACGCCGCCTCAATGGCCTGAACGACATCGCCGCCCGCCGCGGCCAGTCGCTCGCGCAACTGGCCCTGAACTGGGTCCTGCGTGACGAGCGCATGACGTCCGCGCTCATCGGCGCCTCCAGCGTGAAGCAGTTGGAGGAGAACGTGGCGGCCCTTTCGGGTCCGAAGCTCACGGACGCGGAGCTCACGGAGATCGACACGTTCGCGGTGTCGACGCCGGGGACGAACATCTGGGCTGGTCGGGCCTAGGTCTGGCGGGGGCGCCTTGGGGGGTGCCCTGCGTCCGAGGGTCCCCTGGGCCGGAGGGTTGCCCTGGGCCGGGCGCGCCGCCGATCGCGCTGCGCGCTCGTCCTCAAGCGCCGGACGGGCTGAATCGGTGCCCACTGCGCGCCGTGGGACGGGCCCGGAAGCGGGCACAAAAAACGGGCCGGTCCGTGGGGGGGAGACGGACCGGCCCGAGGGGGGGTTTCCACCATAACCCTTCGTAAGTGGTTCGGGGTGCATCGGCGTGCCACAACTACGCTCCGAAATCGCCCGACAACTGGCTGAGCCTGTTCTCCCACCGGATTTCGGCCCTCCCGGCGGGATCCGGTCGCCGGGGGCGGGTACTCCCGAAGGGTGACGCGGGCGAGGGGAGCGGGCTTGACGGCGGCGGGGCGGGGCCGGGGACCGGTGGGCTCCAGGTGGAGCGGCGGCCGGGTGAAGGCCGGGAAGAAGGGGCCTTCGAGGGGTGCACGAGGCCGCGCAGCCCCCTCCACTGCGCGGCACCGCCCGCGCAGCTTTGCTCACGCGAATTAGCGTTGGTCTGAACTTACGGGAGGCGTGGGACGGAATCGAGCCAGTTCGCATAACGATGCGGGATCGACTGGCGGGGCCTTGCCGCTTTGTCCCCATTCACACCGGGGCGGGGTCGCCTCAGGCGGACTGGACCGGGGCGGGGTCGCCTCAGGCGGACTGGACCGGGGCGGGGTCGCCTCAGGCGGACTGGACGGCGACACCGTCCCCCTTCTTCGCCCGGCTCCTCTCCCCGCTCTCCTCCCCGCTCTTCTTCTCCCCGCTGCCGCCGGTCTTCTCGGCGTGCCGCTCCACCAGCCGCTCCATGTGCCGGTCGCCCCAGATGCCGAGGGGTTCGAGCGCCGCGTTCAGGGTCTCGCCGAGCTCGGTGAGGGAGTACTCGACCTTGGGCGGCACCTCGCGGTAGACCTCGCGGTGCACGATGCCGTCGGCCTCCATCTCGCGGAGCTGCTGGATGAGCATCTTCTCGCTGACGCCGGGCACGTGCCGCCGCAGCTCACCGAAGCGGAGCGTACGACCCGCGTACAGAGCCCACAGGATCAGGGGCTTCCACTTGCCGCCGACGACATCGACGGCCGCGTCCAGGCCGCAGAGGTACGGTCCCTTGCGATGCGCCATGCCAACTCCTCGTCCGCGTACGGGCTCCACCGGCTCACTTACCGAACCGACAGTACCGCCGAACGGGTGACGGCCGCTTGACGGCGCAGCTACCGCTTGACCGCGTCGAACAGATGCCGGGTGCTGTGGGCGACGAAGGGCCCCTCCTCGCGGATCCGCTCGTGCAGCTCGCGCAGGCGCGGCCGGTAGGCGTCGACCGTGAAGCCCGGCACCATCCACACGACCTTCCGCAGGAAGTGGACGACGGCCCCGATGTCGTGGAACTCCATCCGCAGCCGCTCGGCGCGCAGCGCGACGACATCGAGCCCGGCGGCCTCGGCGGCGGCCCGCTCCCCCTCCGGATCCCGCGCGCCCCGGACCTCCTCGGACTGCTCCCCCAGGAAGTACTCGACGACCTCGAACACACTGCTCGGCCCCACGTGCTGGGCGAAGTACGTCCCGCCGGGCCGCAGCACGCGGGCGATCTCGTCGAAGTGCGGTGTCACCGGATGCCTGCTGGTGACGAGGTCGAACACCCCGTCCGCGAACGGCAACGGCGCGTCCTCGGGCGAGGCCACGACGACCACGCCGCGCGGGTGCAGCAGGGCTGCGGCCTTGGCGACGTTGGGCGCCCACCCCTCGGTGGCGACGGCGAGCCGCGGCAGCACGGGCGCGGCGGCGAGCACCTCACCCCCACCGGTCTGCACGTCGAGCGCCGCCCCGGCCCGCCCGAGCCGCTCCCCCATGGCCCGCGCGTACCCCCACGAGGGCCGCGCCTCGGTGGCCCGCCCCTCGAACCAGGAGAAGTCCCAGCCTTCTGTGGGGGCGGCTTCGGCTTCGGCTACGAGCTGGTCGAACGTGGGGGATGCGGGGGACGTGGGGGTGGTCATGGGGTGATCGTAGGCATCTGGTCATCGGGCAGGCCATGCGTTTGTGGGGTGTCGGGCGAGCGTCCTGCTACCGGCCGCTCCACTGGCTGTCCGACGGCGCACCTGCTGTGAAGTGCCGCCCGAACACCAACTGGCTTGCCGGGAACGGGAGATCGCTGGGATCTTCCCCGTACCGAACGTAGTCTCATGACTAGACATCTGTGCCAGCGCGGGAACCTGGTCCGGGTCCGGTTTCCTGCCAACGATCTCTGAGGAGTCCATCCATGGGCGAGCCCACAGTCGACCACTCCGGACTGCCGTCGGCCGATGACGGAGAGGTGAGCAGCGCGCGGTTCTGGAACGCGGCCCAGGGTGGGAAGGACAACTACGAGCGGGACCGGCAGGCCGTCGAGGCGGTGGAGAAGGTCGCGCCCGGCATCTCCGCGGACGCCCGCTCGGCTCGCCAGTTCCTGCGCCGGACCGTCCGCTGGGCGGCGGCCGAGGCGGGGGTCACGCAGTATCTGGACCTGGGCGCGGGTCTGCCGCTGGCGCCCGACATCCACCACATCGTCAGCCGGCACCAGCCGGACGCCCGCGTGCTGTACGTCGACAGCGACCCCGTCGTCCTGGCCCACCAGAGCGCATACCAGGACCCGCCCCTGAGCGGTTACATCGACACCGACATGCGCGACACCGACACCGTCCTGACCCACGCCGCCGAGCGCTTCGACCTCACCAAGCCCGTGATGCTGACCTTCAGCAGCGTTCTGGGGCACTTCTCGGACGACGAGGCGCACGCGTTCATCGGCCGCCTCCTCGAACCCCTGGCCCCCGGCAGCTGCCTCATGCTCAGCCACGACATCCCCACGCCCACGATCATCGCCGCGTGCGAGGTCTACTCCGCCGCGCCCGGAGCGCTGCCCTACCAGCCGCGCACCATCGAGCAGTTGCTGGCGTTCTTCGAGGGCATGGATCTCGTCGAGCCCGGTCTCGTGCCGCTCTTCGAGTGGCGGCCGGACGATGCCACGGAGGTCACCGAGGTGATGGGGTACGGCGGCGTGGGGCGGACGCGGGGCTAAACGGTCCGTAGGCGGGGCGGCGCGCCCTGGAGGCGTGCGTGGCGCAGGCCGCCTCAGCCGCCGCCTTCCGCCGAGACGTCGCCCGACGCGCCGCCCCTCGGGAAGGACACCTCCACGCGGCGGTTCTTCTTCCGCCCCTCTTCGGACCCGTTGTCCGCGATCGGATAGTCCTCACTGTAGCCGCGCACGGCGTACGTGACCTCTGGACCCAGGTGGGTCGCCAGTTCGTCGTGGACCGCCTCGGCTCGCTCCTTCGAGAGCTTCTTGCCGTGGCCGTACGAGCCGAGGTTGTCCGTGAATCCGAAGACGCGCACGTCCGTGGCCTTCTGGACCTTGGCCTCCTCGGCGATCGCCCTGATGCGGGCCGCCGCTTCCGGGTTCAGCTTGGAGCTGTCCTTCGGGAAGAGGACCTCGGCTTGGAGGGCGAACTTCACGTCCGTGTTGGTGTCCTCTCGGCGCTCCTCGCCGCCCATGTCCTCCACGACGGACTTGATGTCGAGGACCTTGGCGGGGGCGAGGGTGGCGCCGTCGGCGAGCTTCAGGCCGGGGCTGTTGGAGTCGACTTTGGGGGGTGGGGAGGTGCTGGTGCTGCCGGGGGGTGCGCTGGGATCGTCGTCGTCGGCCCAGGCCGTGGGGGCGGGGGCGAGGAGGAGGAAGGCGCTGAGGGTGGTGACTGTCGCGGTGGCCAGGGATCGGGAGCGGGTCATGGCTACTCGCCCTCGGAGATCTCGATGGGCGCGGGCGGCATCGCGCCGACCTGGAAGTTCACCGCGGTCGTCCCCTCGGGCGGGGCGGGGAACTGCGCGTACCACTCACTGGTCTGCCCCGGCTTGACGCCACCGGTGAACTTGGTGCACAGGCAGCGGCCTTCGGTGTCTCGCAGTACGAGGTAGCGCTTCTTGCCCTTGCCGTCGACAAGGTTGGCACCTGCCACCGACGAGCCGTTCTTGTTCAACTCACGCTCTTCACCACGCCAGTTGGCCGCTGCGAAGAAGCGGCTTCCGTTGTTCGTGACGGTGCCGGAGACCGTGACGAAGCCACCCTCGTCACGAACCGCCGACTTGACGGTCAGCGTGATGCTTTCCTCACCCTTGACCTCGGCCAGCACGTCGTCGGAGGACTGGGGCTGCTGTTCCTCCTGCCCCTTGTCGTCACCACCCGTGTCGTTGTTGGAGGTGCCCGAGGACGTGTTCTTCTTGTCGGAGTCCTTCGATTCGTCACCTCCGCCGTCGCTGCCGCCGCAGCCAGCCACCGCGAGGACCAGCCCAGTCGTGATCGCAGCCGCGGTCATTGCCCTGCGAGTCTTCTTGGTGCGCCGAAGTATCATCGCTACGGCTTCCTTCTCTCTTTGCTCACTTGTCAGTTGGCCAGGTGTACCGAGAAGAGTGTCGACGAGTCCGGGAGATCGTCCAGGTCGAAGTCGTCCGGGTCGATCACGATGGGGGCATCATCGCCGTCGCAGACGAACTCCACCGCCTTCTCCGGGTCAGCTGACCGAGCCAGGTCGCAACGGGGCTTGATGACAGCGGTCGCGTCAGCCCGCGCGTGCTGTCCCTCCGTGCCCGGAATGATCGAATCGCCGACGGTGTAGTTGGTGGTGACCTCCACGCGGAAGCCCGGATAGCCGTTGACCTCTGCCGTGTCGAATCCCGTCACGTGTGCGTCGTTGTCGGCCGCCAGCGAGTCCGCCGCACCCCCCGCTCCGTCATCGGCGACCATGTCGCCCAGGAGCCAGTCAAGCCACTCGTCCCCCTCGCCCGCCTCGATGGCGTCGCCCAGCCCTTCGACCATCTCGTCACGGGCGTCCTGCGCTGCCGCCAATGCCGCCGCGTCCGCGGCTGATTGGGCTCCATTGCGCGCGGACGCGGCTTGGGCGAATGCGAAGAACGCCAGGGACACGAAGAGCAGAATCCCCGTCAGCCAGATGTAGAGCGGCAGTGTTCCGCCCTTGTCGCTGTGGAGTAGAGCGCGCCTCAGCCGCCAATGACGTCGGACACGGCGTCCTGAATGGCTCCGGAGATCTGGCCGTCCAGTCCCAGTCCGTCGATGAGGACGAAGATTCCCGCGATGAGAATCATCAATCCCGCGTACTCCACGAACCCCGCTCCCCGGTCCCGTTCGCTCCCCCGAGTCACCCGGACCCTGGTAGCCACCGCCTGCGTCCACGTCATCCACGCTCCCAGCACGCGATCCTTCAGCATGACGGACGACCCTTCTCTCCCACCCGAAACCGACAACTTGACCGATCACGCGCACGCGCGCACCGTACGACACATCAACTGCCCCAAGAGGCGCCTTGCGCAACCGGCTTGAGCCGACGCTGAAAGGTTGGCGTAATTCTCGCGGTGCGGTCCGCCTCCGCGCGCGCCTCCCCGTGCGTTGCTCCAGCCTCGCCCGGCACGCGGCTATGCGCGAAGTCATGCGGGAAACCATGCAGGAAGTCATTTGACGATCCTCACCGTCCCAAAATCGAACCGAAGTCCGACCCTGACCCGAGGAACATGCCCGCCGCGATCAGAATCATCGTCGCCGGAAGCATGAAGACGAGCGTCACCATCGTCGCCTTCGGGATCGTCTTCGCTGCCCGGCGGCGGGAGTTCTGGGCGTCGGTGCGGCGCATGTCGGTGGCGAGTTGGATCAGGGTTTCGGCGATGGGGGAGCCGAGTTCCTCGCCCTGTTGGAGGGCGGAGACGAACTGGGCCACCTGTTCGGACGCGTTGCGTTTGCGGAGTTCGTCGAAGGCCTGGCGGCGGCTTACGCCCATGTCCATCTGGCGGAGGGTGATGCGGAGTTCGTCGGCCCACGGGCCCTCGTACTTCTCGGCCACGCGGTCCAGTGCCTGGCGGAAGCCCAGGCCCGCGGAGACGACCACGGCGAGGACGTCCAGGAAGTCGGGGAGCGTGCGGTCGATGACCTCGCGGCGTTCGCGTACCGCCTGCCAGATCAGGGCGTCCGCCGCTACCGCGCCGAAGACGAAGGTCATGGCCGCGAAGAGGGGTTGGGAGTTCGTGAGGAAGACGAGGCCGAGGACCAGGCCGAAGATGCCGTACACCGCGCGGCGCGCCGCGTAGCGGTCGATCGTCAGGCCGCCCGGGTTGCCCGCCATGTCGATGCGGCGGCGCTTCGCCGTCACCCGCTTCGGGCCCATGAGCCGCAGGACGAGTGGCGCGAAGCGCATGCCCAGGCGGTCCACCGCCCCGCCCGCGACCGAGACGCGGGACGCGCCCACCTCCAGGGCTACGGCGAGGTCGGCCGGGAGTTTCGCCTCGGCGCGGTACATGCGGATGCCCTGTGCCGCGCCGGCGACGGCCAGGCCCATGAGGGCGGCGAGGAGCAGTGCGGTCATCGGAGCCTCAGCTTCCCTCGGACGGAGGGCCCCAAGTCGCCTCGGGCGGAGAACCCCGACTCCCCTCGGGCGAAGAGCCCCAGCCCCCCTCGTACACGTCCGACGTCCACCCTCACACCTCGATCTTTCCCAAGCGCCTGATCACGAAGAAGCCCACGGCGTAGAGGCCCAGCGAGATCAGGATCAGGGTCTGGCCGAGGGGGGAGCCGGTCACGCGCTCCAGGGCGCCCTCGTTCGACGAGTTGATCAGCAGCAGCGATCCCAGTCCCAGGAGCGGGACCGTGAACGCCGTCGCGTGGACCTCCGAGAGCATCGTGCGGACCTCGCGCCGGGTCTCCTTGCGGTCCTCCAGGGTCTGGGTGAGGTTGCGGAGGGAGTTGACGACGGATCCGCCCGCTTTGTTGGACAGGACCAACGTCGTTACCAGCACTATCAACTCCCGGGACGGGAGGCGTCGGGCCAGTTCCTCCAGGGTGTCGTCGATGGAGCGGCCGAGGGTGAGCTGGTGCGCCACGTGGGAGAGTTCCTCGCCCGCGGGGGCCTCCAGTTCCTCCGCCGCCATTGCCAGGGACGTGCGCAGGGCGAGGCCCGCCGCCGTCGCGTTGGCGAGGATGCGGGCCACGTCGGGGAGCTGGTTGATGAAGGCCTCGATGCGTTTCTGGCGTTGCCAGTTGAGGAAGATGACCGCGCTCCAGACGGCCACGATCCCGGCGATGGGGCCGAAGAAGGGGGCCAGGGACGCGGCCGCTATCAGCCAGAGGGCGGCGACGACCGCCATGACGTACGTGAAGAACTCGCCGGGGGTCAGGTCCAGGCCCGTCGCGGAGAGGCGGAGTTGGAGTTCGCGGCCCAGGCGCGTGCGGCGCAGGCGGCGGTCCACGGCCGTGAAGCGGCGGACGCGGCCGCCGCCCTCCAGGGCCGGTCGGGTGCCCTCGCCCGTCAGGCGGTCCTCCAGGGCCTGGCGCTGGGCGCGCCCGGAGGCGTACGTCTGGAGTCCGGCGACGGCCAGCGTGCCGGTGAGGAGCGTGGCGCCCAGGGCCAGCAGCGTGGGGTTGTTCATCAGCCGGTCAGTTCCTTCGCGTCCCAGGCGCCCGAGGCGTCCCTCGTGTGCTTGTCCATCAGCCGATCGCTTCCCTCGTGTTCAGTACGTCGATGGCCTCGGCCACGCCGTAGGCGGGCGGCACCGGCTCCCCCGCCACGTACAGCTTCTCCGCGACGGGGCGCGGCAGCGGCAGGTGCTCGAAGTAGCCGTGGACGATGCGGTCGGGCCCGACCGGGCGCGGGACGAAGCGGGTCACGGGCGCGATGCGGAACTGCTGGCGACCGTGGCTGACCAGGAGCACGATCTCGGCGACCTTGCGGGAGCCGTCGGCGTGCCGGGCGAGCTGGACGACGACGTCGACGGCCGAGTTGATCTGGTCGCGCAGGGCTTCGAAGGGGACCTGGACCTCGGACATGGAGCCGAGGGTCTGGAGGCGGGTGAGGGCGTCCTCGGCGGTGTTCGCGTGGACCGTGGCGAGGGAGCCGTCGTGGCCCGTGGACATGGCCTGGAGCATGTCGAGGGTCTCGCCGCCGCGGACCTCGCCGACGATGATGCGGTCGGGGCGCATGCGCAGGGAGTTGCGTACCAGGTCGCGGATCGTTATCTGGCCCTTGCCCTCGACGTTCGGGGGGCGGGACTCCAGGCGGATCACGTGGTCCTGCTGGAGCTGGAGTTCCGCGGAGTCCTCAATGGTGATGATGCGTTCGTGGGCGGGGAGCAGGCCGGAGAGGGCGTTGAGGAGGGTCGTCTTGCCGGAGCCGGTGCCGCCGCTGACGATGATGTTGAAGCGGGCCCGTACGAACGCGGCGAACAGCATCAGCATGTGCTCGTCGAGCGAGCCGAGGCCGATGAGTTCGGGGAGCGTGTACGCGCGCGGGAAGCGGCGGATGGTGAGGGTCGCGCCGGTGAGGGCCAGCGGCGGGATGATGACGTTGACGCGTTCGCCGGTGGGCAGGCGGGCGTCGACCATGGGGTTGGACTCGTCGACGCGGCGGTTCACGGTGGAGACGATGCGTTCGATCGTCTGCATGAGCTGGTCCTCGGACGCGAAGCGGAGGGGGAGCTGTTCGACACGTCCGGCCCGCTCCACGAAGATCGAGTCGGGGCCGTTGACCATGATCTCCGTGATGGAGGCGTCGGCGAGGAGCGGTTCCAGGACGCCGAGGCCGAGTGCCTCGTCGACGACGCGGCGGACCAGGTGGGCGCGCTCGGAGGAGGAGAGGACCGGGCCCTCGCGGCTGATGATGTGGTTGAGGACGCGTTCGAGGCGGGCTCGGCGGTCGGCCGCGGAGAGGGACGACATCTCGGCGAGGTCGATCTCTTCGAGGAGCTTCGCGCGGTACGTCGCCACGAGGCCCTCGTCGCGGTCGGGCGTGACCGCGTCGGCGGGCGAGGCGATACGGGCTCTCAGGCTCATCCGGGTCAGCCTCCGGCCTCGGGGTCGTCGTTGGGCATCGTCGCGGACTTCTCGACGGTCCAGTCGGTGTCGATGAAGGGGAGGAGGGTGGGGACCTGGACGACGACGGTCGCCTTCGACGTGTCGCCGCCCTCGCTGACACTCACGTCGGCGTCGATCCCGCCGTCCATGGCGGCGTGCCCGGCCGCCTCCCCGCCGCCCTCCCCCTGCGAGGCCACCCGGGCGGCGGCCCGTGCCCCGGAGCCCGCCTGGTTCGCGGCGTAGCCGACGAGGCCGAGCTGGATCGCGGCCATGCCGATGATGAGGAGGATGGGGAGGAACCCGGCGAATTCGAGCATGGAGACGCCTGCGTCGTCGTAGGGGCGGCGGCGTCTCGGGGCGTGCGGACGTCTCGGGGCATGCAGGCGTCTCGGGGCGTGCGGGCGTCTCGGAGGGCGGGGGCCGGTGACCCGGGTGCGGAGACGCGCTCCGGCGGCCGGGCGCGCGGACAGCCACCCCCGCCCCGCCGCACCGGGGCAACCGCGGTCCAGGGCGACAGGCGTACGCCGACGCACGCCCCTCACGGCGAGTCCTCCCCCTCACGCGCCGCCCCCGCCTTCGCGTCGACGGACCACCCCGTCTCCACCCCGGGGAAGAACAGCGGCACCTTCACCTTGACGGTGGCCTCGACCACGTCGCCCACCGGCGCACAGGAGATGTCGGCGTCCTGCCAGGCCCCGGGGAGGTGTTCCTTGCCGGCGGCCTCGCAGGCACCCTGGCCGCCACCGTCCACGGCGTACGCGGCGGTCGCGGCCCGCGCCGCCTCGTCGGCCGCGTTCCCGGCCAACGAGTACGTGTATCCGTACAAGGCGCACTGCCACAGCAGCCCGATGACGGTCAGGACCAGCGGGAACATCCCGGCGAATTCGAGAGTGACGGCACCCCGGTCGGACCGCAGCCCGTCCTTGCCGACACCGGCCCCGGCCCCGGATCCGGCCCCGGGCCCGGCTCCAGCGCCGTCCCCCCGCCCCCGCTCCGACTTCCCGAGCCGCCGCGTCCCCCGTCCACCCTTCCGCCCGTGCCCCGCCGACTCCGGCTCCACAAGCCCCAGTTCACCCGCGAGCCCCCACAGCGCCTGCTTGACCGTCGACTTGCTGTCGAGGTCCTGGAGGCGGCCCGCGTCGACGGGGGCCTGGAGTTCCTTGGGGGCGTCGGGGACCGCGGTGCGGGCCGCCCGGGTGCCGGTGACGCGGGAGACGAGGGACGACTGGATCTCGGAGCCGCGGGCGGCGCGGTTGAGGACCGTCACCGTCTCCTCGGCCTTGCGGATCTGGAGCCGGTCCCAGAGCCGCACCATGCGTTTGGCGGCGCGTACGGCGACCACGTCGGGGGTCACGAGGAGGACGGCCTGGTCGGCCATCTCGACGGCGGTGGCGGTGGCGGACGTGACGTACGTGCCGCAGTCGACGACCACGACGTCGTACCGCCCGCGCAGCGCGTTGACCGTCTGCCGGGCGACCCGGTCGGTGATCTCCTCGCCGCGCTCGCCGTCGGCCGGGGCGAGCAGCAGGCCGACGCCGGTCTCGTGGGCGTACACGGCGTCCTGGACCACGCGCGGCGAGATGTCGCTGATGGTGGCGAGGTCGGCGACGGAGCGGCGGAACTGCACGTCCAGGTACGAGGCGACGTCGCCGGACTGGAGGTCCAGGTCGAGCAGCGCGGTGCTGCGGCCCGAGGCCTGGGCGGCGAGGGCGAGCTGGACGGCGGCGAGGGTGGTGCCGACGCCGCCCTTCGCGCCCGTGACGGCCACGACCTGGCCGCCGCCGGGGACGGCCGCGCCGGGCCCGCCGCCGTACAGCTCGACGGCGCTCGACCCGAGGTGGCGCCGCATCCCGCTCGACCAGGCCGCCGCGGCCTGCACCCGCTCGGCGAGGGCGTCGTAGCCGAGCGGGAAGGTGACGATGCCGCGGGCGCCGCTGTCCATCGCGGCGGTGAGCAGGGCCGGGCTGGTGTCGGCCGTGACGAGCACGACGCCGACCGCGGGGAAGCGCAGGACCAGGTCGCGGATCAGGTCGAGGGCGGGCACGGGCGCGATGCGTTCGTGGACGAGGACGACCTCGGGCAGCTCGTCGAGGGAGGTCGCGGCGAGCCGGGCCAGGGTGTCGAGCAGCGCCGTGGAGTCGGCGACGGGCGGGGCGGGTTCGGCGTCGGGGAGCTGCGCGGCGAGGCCGGTGAGGGCGCGGGCGGCGTCGACGTCGCCGACGGCGGGCAGGATGCGGGTGATCACGCGCGGCCTCCCCGGGGCCGGACCCGGCGGGTGTGCTGAGCGGGAACGTTCATGGGCCTGCTCCCCTTACTTGTCCTCGTCCAGGGTGTACGTACGGTCCCCGCGCGGCACGTCGGCCTCGCCGCCCTGCCCGACCAGGGCGAGCCGCACATGGGAGGCGAACGACTCGGCGTACGCGACGCGTTGGGCGTCCCGCGTGTCGAGGGCGAACGTGATCGGCACGGCTTCGTCCGCGCGGCGGCGGTTGCGGTCGTCGCGGTCGCCGTCGAGGGCGGTCAGCTTCCCGACGTCGATGACCTTGGCGCCCTCCACGATGACCTTCGACTGGTCCTTGCCGCGGTCGGTCTCGGCCTTGAAGGTGGCGTAGATGTTGACGGTGGAGCCGGGCGTGATCTTCCCCGCCACCCCTGTCGCCGCGTCGATCATGATCGCGATCTCCTGCTGCCCGGGGTCCAGTCGGGGCCGCTTCACGATCATGTCGGTCTGGAGCAGCGACCCCTTGCGCAGCTGCGTGACGGCGATCTTCCCGCGGATCTCCCGGAGGTTGGTCACGGCGTTGTCGGACAGCCACCGCTCGGGCATCTCGACCTTCTTGAACTGGTCCGGCTCCAGTTCCTTGTACGGCGCGATGTCCCGCTTCAGCTCGTACGCCTCGACCTCGGGCCCGACCTTGGAGTTCACGTCGCGGATCACCGAGAGCACCCCGGCGAACGCGCCGAGCGCGCACAGGACCGACAGGACCAGCAGGATGACACCTCGGCGCTGGCGTGAGTTCATGGGCCGGACTACCTACCTCGTTCGTGCAGCGAGTGCGTGTGGCTACGGACAGTGAGCGGGATGGTGCGTGGGTGTCGGACGCGTGGGTACGCGAGCGGGTGCGGCGTTAGGTCCCGCCGCGGGGCAGGGCGTGCACTGCCGGTTCGGGCGCGGCCGGTGGCATCGGGGCGGCGCAGAACGCGCAGCGGTCACCGATGAGTTCGAGACCGCACCAGTGGCAGTCCTCCCTCCGCACGGACGACACCAGTTGGTAGAGCACGGAGATGTCCGGGATGGCCGCGGCGAACTCGACGAGCTTGCCGGTGGCCCACCAGCGGGGCGAGTCCGCGGACAGCTCCACGTCGACGCAGCCCTGGACGTTCCACGCGGGCGCGAGGGTGTCCACGACCCAGTCGGGGGCGAGCTGCCCGGCCGCGTACAGCAGCTTCGTGCTGAACCCGGGCCCGGCGGGCAGCCCGTCGCCGCCCACCTTCACCAGCTCGGGCCGCGGCGCGGCGAGTACCGCGAACTGCGCTCCCGGAACCCATGACTTGGTGTGCGACCGCAGCGTCACCGGGACCCGGTCGAGCTTGGCGACCGAGCCGAGGAGGGCACCCGCGTAGATGTAGTGGCTGAGCAGCCGGGCGGCGCAGGCGAGCACGCCGGGGCTGAAGTCGCAGATCGACAACTGCCGCAGCTGCAGGGCGAGGACGGAGAGCCCGAGGGGCGGCAGGTCACTGCGCACGAGCGCGATGCGGTCGCTCTCAAGGACCGACCGGATGGCATGCAGCCGGTGCAGGACGGCGGGCGGGGCGGAGGACGGGCACAGCACGATCACATAGCCGTGGTGCTCGATGAGGGTGTGCATCTCCGTGAGGGCCTGGTCCAGGGTCTGCGCCTGGGGCCCCTGCGCCTTCGCCGACGCCTTGGTGGAGACCTTCGTGGCCGCCGACTTGGCGGCGTACCCCTTGCCCGCGTGCGCCCGCGCGGCCTGCACGGCGCTCTGCAGGACGGCGGCGGTCGGGGTGTGCCGGTCGGGCGAGGGCAGCACCAGCTCGGGGCTGGTGACGGCTATCGCGGTCGGCATGCGCACACCCCCGGCTCCGAGTCCTCACGCTCCCGTCCGCACGCCAGCGTTCACGTGCGCCTCTGACTGTGCACCATATCCACGCGGGGCCCCGGCTAACACCCAACTTCGCACTGTTCACCTCCGGGTTGTCGTGAGGCTCCGCTGTCAGGAGTGGGCGCGGAGCATTGAGCCGACGGAAGATCGGGAGCGTAGGCGCGGGTGGCCGACAGGTCGGCGCCCCGCACCGGTGACCCTCCTGCCCGCACCAACGACCTGACGTCCTGTACTCCCGTCAGACGTTCTGTGGCCCCGCCAGGAACTCCGCCGGGGCCACAGACTGCTCTTGCATATGAGGGTCAAGCTTTCCAGCCGCTCCCGAATGTCATGCCCCGCCCCACACTGCAATCTCCCCGCCAGGCATACAGGTCACTCGCCTCCCCTTCGGCCCACCAAGCCCCCAAGCCTCATAGTCATCATTCGCCCTGACGGTCAGTGCCGTTCCGCTCTCAAATTTGATCACGAGATCTCCGGCTCTTCCCACCTCAGCTTCAGCAATCACGTCACGGACCAACCGGACGAGATGGACCGCAGCAACGTCCGGCGATTCCGGATCGAAAGAAACGTGCTCCCCTGCCGCCACCTCAAGAAGCGCCTCAGTCTCGACACGCAGTTCACAATCCCCACTGGTCAGGATCGTGAGAGCCGCATCGAAGCAGACACGAGCGACCGCTTGACCCTGAAGGTTCAGATTCATGCTTACCACCCCACCGGAAGCGGATAAGTGCCGTCAGGATTCATCGGGATATGCGTTTCTGCTTTCGAGCCAGGCTTTCCATCGACCCCGATCGGCTGGCCATGCTTATTGGTGAAACGCACATAGCCATTCGGGTACCTGCCAGTCGGATTCATAACGCGAAGCATATCGGAATTTCCAGTCGACCCAGGCTTCTGCCACACACTTCCCTTTCCGTTGTCAGCTGCTCGCGCCACCCAGTCGTCACCCACTCCAGCGGGACGCTGAGGGCCGATGGCAGGAGGGCATGGCGTCGAGTTGTGAACGAGAACCGGAGTCTCACCAGCCAGCGCATAGTACGTATGGATGTCCTCGACAGTGAGGTTGTACGTCCGGGCAGGCTGTGAGAAGGCGCCGTTCTTCGTCACGGTGACGGTGTCGCCGTCATCGGTCCGGAGCGTCATGCCTGGTTCGAGGTTCTTTGCCTCTACCCAGCGGCGCTCGGACGGTGACCAGAACGGATGCTCATGGGTCGCGGTGAGGCTCTCGATCCCGTTGTCCGTTGCTATGGAGAGCTTGTTGAAGTGCTTGTCGCTCTCCGTGACGATGAGGCGCGTTACCTTCTTAAGCGCTGTTTTGCCGCTCTTCGGGTCCGTGGCGAGGACTCTGTCGCCGAGCTTGACGTCTTCGATGTCCTTCGTCTTGCCGTCCGCCATGAGGACTTCGGTTCCAGCGAGGAAGCACTTGCAGTTGGAGGGGACTCCCCCCTTCTTCGCCTTGTCCGCGCCCTTGTCGCCCCTCTTGACCAGCTTGAGGATGCCCTTCCCTGCCTTGAAGGGCTTGCCAATCGGGGTATCCAGCAGCAGCACGCCACAGCCCGCGCTCAGTTCCTTCGAACAACGCTGCCAGGCTCCGAAGTCGGGAGCGATGACACCGACCACCACACCAATGGCTTTGGTGAACCAATTATCGTTGTCCCCAGGGCCCTTCTTGAATGCGTGCAACCTGTCGATACGTGGCCCGTAGCCTGTCACTCCACGGCTGCCGCAACCGGGGTAACCGCACTGATAGGTATCCCTCGCGTTGCCGTAACCGGAGTTGTTCGGGAAGTTCGGGTACTTGTCAGCCCAAGTCTGACCGGAGGAGAAGTCCGGTGAGGCGTTGGAGTCAATGAAGTCTGCTGCTCCGCCACCACACGAACTGCCCTTGCACGTGAATTGGCTGCCCAGACCCGACGGGTCCGATGCTGTGACGGGGCTGTTCTCCGCGTAGCTGTAGCCGTTGAGGCTGCCGGGCTTCTGATGCTCGAGGAGCGGATCCACGCTGATGAACTGGCCAATTGTGGGGTCGTACTCGCGTGCGCCGACGTGCGTGAGCCCAGTCCCCTTGTCCGCCGGCTTCCCCAAGAACCCCTTGTCGTCCGGCCAGTTCGGTGTCTTCTCTCCGCGTGGCGCTCCGAAGGGCGACGTGTACCGCTTGGTCACCGCATACGTCGTCGCGTCCAACGCCACGCTCGACGTGCCGTGATGGTCAGCCGCGAGGAAGCTCAGTTGTGATTCCGCAGTGCCGTCGGCAGCTGTGCGGACCGCGATCGTCTGGCCGTTGGCCGTGTAGTAGCGGGTGCCGGAGAGGGTCTTCTTCGTGCCCTTCGTCGTCAGGCGGACTTCTGTGGCGCCGAGGTAGAGGATCGTGTCCCCGTCACCCTTCGCGCGGCGGATGAGGAGTTCGCCGTCGGCGTCGTACAGGTAGCCCGTCTCCGCGGTGCCTTCGAGGGTCTTGGCCAGTTTGCCCTCGGGGCTCCAGGTCAAGCTCTGCTGGGACTTCGGCCCGGGGCGCTTCGTGGTGTTGCCCGTCTTGTCGTACTCGTACGTGGCCGCCCGCGCGCCGGTGGTCTTGGTGAGCGGGTGCGGCTGGCCCTCGGGGGTGCCGTAGTCGTACGTCGTCGTCTCGTCGGCCGACGCCGTGTGCTGGGTCTCCGTCTTGCGCTGACCCGCCTCGTTGTACGTGTACGACGTCCAGTACGGGGCCGCCCCGTCGATGTTGGACTTCGTGCGCTTCGCGGCGGCGCAGTCCGCCGTCTTCGGGGTCCAGGCGTCGGTCAAGCGGCTGTAGCCGTCGTAGTCGAAGCACTGGAAGTCGGCTTCCTTCGTGCCGCCCTGCGTCGTCGCGTCGAAGATCGACGTGACGTTGCCTGCGTCGTCGCGCGTGAACTTCAGCTCCTGCGGCATGTAGCCGTGGACGTCGTCGGTGACGTAGGAGCGCGTCAGGCGGCGGGTGCCGGCCTCGTAGTCGTAGTTGAGGTAGGCCTTCTTGTCGGTGGCGCCGCCGCTCATGCCGAGCGTGAGCTGGCGCAGGTCGCCCTGGGGCGAGAACGCGGCGCCCTGGAGGTAGCCGGTGGTTCCGCGCAGCTTGAGCTGCTGGCCGGTGTCGTTGTAGGTGTAGTCGACCGTCTCGGCGTCGAGCCCGGCCACGGCGGGCTGGGAGGCCTGGCTGACGCTGCCGTCGAAGCGGTAGCCCGTGCTGAAGGACAGCTTCTTCGGGACGCCCGCCGTCACCAGCGGATCGTCGTCGGGCAACGTGAGCTCACTGCCTCTGACCTCATAGAGGCTCGTGTAGCTGGTGACCTTCTGGGTGTACGCCTTCCCGGTCAGGCCGCCCTCGTAGCGCACCACCGTGTCCTGCTGCCCCTTGGCGAGACCGTCGAAGGTCCAGGCGGCGAGCTTGTTGGCGTCCGTCTTCTCGTTCTGCCACATCCCCGTCTTGCGACCGAGGTCGTCATAGCCGTACAACAGCTTCCGCTTCTCCACGTCCGTCGTGCTCAGGGCGCGGTCGAGGCTGTCGTACGAGGTGGTCGTGACGCCCTTGTCCGGGTCATCGGCGCTCATCTGGCGACCGAACAGGTCGTAGGAGTAAGACCACTTGGCCTTGTCGGGGCCGGTGATCGTCTCCTGCTGACCACCCGGCGTGTACGTGTACCGCGTGGACGTGAAGTCGGTTCCGGTCGGCTTCGGGCTGCCGTACTCGCGGCGCAGCGTGATCTGGCCGCGGGCATCGGTGACCTCGGCGGTCGCCTGGCCGCCCTCGGGAGCGGTCGTGGTCACCGTGTCACCGGTGTACGCCGTGGTGGTAGACCAGCGCGTCACGCCGAAGTTCTTTGTGACGGCCTTCGTGGGACGGCCCGCCGCGTCGTAGGTGGTATCGGTCTGCACCGGGGCCTGGCTGCCCTCGGTCTGCACAGGTTTACCCTCGGGCGCCTTCGACTCGTCCCAGGTGTCGCCCTGCGTACTGACGGCAAGTCCGCGCGTGTCGTAGAGGGTGATGCCGATCAGGCGTCCGCCGACAGGGGTCGGGGTCTGGGTCTGCCTCGGGCGCAGCAGGGAGTCGTAGAACTCGTAGGAAGTGTTGTAGCCGGAGCCGTCGCCCTTGAGGGTGCCGGTGGACACCCAGGACATGTCCTTGCTGTGGACCTTGTAGTCGTAGACGTAGTTGGGGGTCTTGTCGGCCCTGAGGCGGTTGGGCAGCCACACCTGGGTGGTGCGGCCGAGGGCGTCGTACGCCGTCTCGGTGACCTTGCCGTTCGGGTCCGTGACCTTCACGGCGGCGCCGGTGCCGAAGTCCAGCTCCGTGGTGGTCTTGTGCTGCTTGGCGTTGGTCACGGTGCTGGACGTGAGCGGACCCGAAGCCTTGGGCTCGTAGGTCGTGGTGGCGGTCGCCAGACCGTTGGTGTCCTTGACCTCCACGGGACGGCCGAGCGTGTCGTACGTCGTCGTCGCCGTCTTCTGCCAGGCGGGGGCGTTGTCGGTGCCGTACGACTTCGCGCGGCCGCTCCAGGTCGCCTGGCCCTTGGTCGGCTTCTGAGAGGCCGACCAGGTCGTGGCGTCGGGGTCGTCGTAGACGGTCGCCGTGTCGGAGATGACGTCGCCGGGCTTCTTGGAGTCGGCGGGCAGGTCGAGGTCCGCGTCCGAGGTTCCACACGCCTTCGCGACCGTGCGGGTGCGCGAGACGAGCGAGTTGAGGCCCTCGTCGTTGCGGGCGTACCAGGTGCGGGTGCACGTCTCGTCGCCCGCGGCGTCGTCGTCGCCCCGGTCCTCGACGGTCTCGGCCATGCCGTACTCGTCGTACGTGGTCTTGGTGGAACGGACACGGTCGCGGGGCTCGGAGCCGCTGGTCACGCGGGTGCGTCCGTGTGTGGCGCCGGTGCGGACGTAGTACGCCTCGGTGTCGGCGTACGACTTGTGCTGCGTGGCCGTCCGCTTGGACCAGGGGTCGTTGACGGTCGCGGAGACCTCGGTGTCGCCGTCGTACGTCACCGTCTCGCGGGCAAAGCCGGCGTACTGCTCGGAGTCGGTGATCTTGGGGGCCTTGATGCCCTCGGTGTCGGCCGTCCTGCGCTTGTCGGGGTCGGGCGTCTTCTCGTCGTCCAGCTTCGCGACGCGGTCACCGTTCATGCCGCGCATGTAGACGTTGACCGTCTTCAGCCGGTCAGTGCCCTTGTCACCGGTGTAGTGGGTGACCTTCTCGTAACCCCGCCAGATCGACCAGGTGCGCTCCTTCTCCGGCGTCATCGGGTCGTCGTTGTAGTGCCAGGCGCCGCCGCCGGAGTACTCGTACGTGTGCTGGACGGCTTCCCCGCCGCCGCGCGGGTCGGTCGTGGAGACGGCGTAGACCGGGTACTTCTGGAACCAGTCCAGCTTCGGGGTCTTCTCGCCGTTGGGGGACCAGTACACCGGGTAGCAGCGCCGGGTGTTCTCGTCCGGCTTGGGCATGGTCTGACCGGCCACGCATTCGGCGGGCTTGTACGAGACGATCGTCTGCGCGCCCGTCTCCGAAGTGACCGTCTTCAGGCGGGGCTTGTCGAGGGAGATGATGTTGTCGGCGGCGCCGTCGACCCTGTTGGGCTGGAATTCGTGTGTGAACTTCACCGGCTCCAGGGCGATGTCGTCGGCGCCGCGCTTCCCGGTGTGCTGGAGCTCTTCCAGCCACAGCGCCTGGTCGGTGGAGTCACCAGTGTCACCCGGGTCGAGGTAGCGCTGCTTCAGCTTCCAGCCGTCGATCCCCCAGTAGGCGGGCTTGGGCAGGGAGGCGTTCCAGGCGTACGTGTTGATGCCGGTCATGCGCTTGCGGGTGAAGAAGGACGGACCCACGTTGCCGGTGCACTTCTTGTCGTCCTTGCAGACGCTGTCGAACGGCACGTCGGGCCAGTTGTCCCGCTTGTCCTCGGTCAGTTCGTCGCAGCCGGTGCCGGAGGCCTCGCAGCGCTCGGCGTAGGAGAAGGTGACCTTGTGGGAGGCGTCGGGCGTGGCGGAGAAGAGCGCGTCGGCGCGCTGGCCGTAGCGGATCTCCTTGAGGTAGCCGCCGCGCGTGTAGTCGGTGCCCGTGTTGTCGTCACCGAGTTTGTCGTAGTTGTTGTGCTCGGCCTCGTACCAGTACGTCATGGCGTTTTCGCGGGTGTCCTGGACGAGGTCGAGGTTCCAGCGCCATGCCTGCTTCTTGTCCCGGTCGGAGAAGCTCGAGCCGCCCTCGTGGCCGGGCTCGTCCTTGTCGTCACCGAAGACCGGGACCGTCCACACCGACTCGGTGCGGACGTCCGCGCCCGCGCCCTCCAGCTTGTTGAGGCCGAAGGTGTACGTCGTGCCGTCGCCGGTCGTGACGGTCCAGTACTCACCGTTGTCGTCACCGTTGGTGGCGCCGGTGTGGTGCTTGACGGTCGACGCGTCGTCGTCCTTCAGCCTCCACTGGCCGCTCTTGTCGTCCTTGACCAACTCGGTGGCCTTGCCGTTCAGGACCAGCGACGCGTTGTCGTACTTCCAGCACAGGTCGTACTTCTTCTCCTGCCCGTCGTCGTCGCAGGAGCCGTACTTGCGCTCGATGTACGAGGAGGTGATGTCGAAGCCCTCACCGATGACCGTGCCCTGGTTGTTCGTCGACGCCGTGCGGCCGTCCACGCTGCCGGAGTCGTAGGAGATCGACAGCTCCGGCTTCGGGCCCGCCGCGGACGGAGGCGTCCGCAGCGGATAGGACCAGGTGAAGGAGCCTGACGAGCCGCCTGCCTCCCAGGTCGAGGAGGCCGCGAGCGGGGTGGCCTTGTAGTCGCCGGAGCCCGACTTGGTGCCGGCGGCGAGGGCGAGGACCATCGTCCGTCCGGCCTTCGCACTGGACTTGGCCGCGGGGAAGGACAGCGACGCGTTCAGCCGCTCGTCCTTGCGGTCGTTGGTGAACTCGACCGGCGCGCGGGTACGGCAGTCGGCCTTGCCGGGCGTGTCGAGGGCACAGTCCGGCAGGCTCAGGACCTGGAGACGTCCGGCCCAGTCGCCGCCGTATGCCGAGGCGAACGCCGAGTAGTCGATACCCAGGCGTGCCTTGCCGCCGTCCTTGGGTGCGGTGGCCGTGAGCACGACGCCCTTGACGCCGAGCTTGCTCGCTTCCCGCTGGTCCATGACCTCGACCTTGAGCTGCTCGGCCGTCCGCTGGGGTGCGCCCTTCGTGGCCTTCGGCTCCGCGAGTGTGAGCGGCAGCGCTCCGGGGGCCGCCTTCGCGGCTCCGGATTCGGTTACTTCCAGGGTCGCCTTGCCGCCCTTGGGCCAGGTCACCGTGCGGCGCTGGTCGGCCCGCGCCCGCGCGGCCGCCTTGCGGCCCGCGTCGGCGGACTTCCGTACGACGGCCGCGTTCTTGTCGTTCGTCCGAGCTGTGAACGGCGACACCTTCGCTGAGCGTGGCGCGTCCAGCTTGGGGCGGCCCAGCGGATCGGTGGCCGCGGACGCCGTGTTCGTGAACGCCACCGGCGACAGGAGGCCTGGCAGAAGGGCGAAGCCGGTGACGGCGGCGATCCGCAGACTCCATCGGCGTCTGACGGAACTACCTATTCCGGGCAGCCCGAGGCCGAGCTGATTCATTGCGTGTCTCCTTGCGTGGGGTCGCTCGGCGGCGACCCCACGCGGTCGAAAGGCAGAGGGAAGCCGGGCAGATGCAGGGGGCGTGGCCTGCGGTGAGAGACCGCCTCGCGCCTACGTCGAGGGCTCAGCGATCTGGTCGGTCACCTGCGCTGGGGTCATCGCGCCCGTCCACACCCGCAGCTTCGCGAGATCCCCCGGCAGGTAGTGGCCGGTCGCGCCCTTCGCCGCCCCGCGCCCTGCCGTCAGGGCACCGTCGCCCTGCTGAGGCCGTGCGAGTCCGGCGTCGTCCTCGCCCTGCTGGGCGAACTGCCCGACGTAGAGCTTGGCCACGCCGAAGCGCTGGTCGCCCTCGTCGTCCGTGAAGTCGAGACCCGCGTCGAAGACACCGGTCACGTCGACCCAGGTGTCCCACTCCTCGGGGCCGATCGGCTCCTCCGCCTCGACGACAGCACTGGCGGCGACCTTTCCACTGGCGCTGACCGCGGTCCGACCGAACTTCCACCGATAGATGTCGTCGCCGGTCTTCTCCACCCACAGCGCCCATGACGACTCCTTGCCCACCGGCGTGGTCTGCCCGGCCACGAGCCCTCGGTAGCCGATGTCCTTGCCCGCGAACTCGGACTTGGTCAGCCGCACCCGCGCCGACGCCGTGAACGAGCCGGTCTCGTCGACGACGGGGCCCGCGGCCGAGGCGTACCCGCTCTTGCCGTCCAGTACGAGGGCCGTCGCGTCGTCGCCCGTCAGCCGGGCACCCGAGTCCGACAGGTCCATCGCACCCCTGCGGTAGGGGAAAGCTGTGCTGGACGGATCGTCCGGGTCCTCCGGGCTCTCTGTGACCTTGCCGCCGGAGGAGATGGTGGCGTCCCAATGCGCCACCAGTTCGTTGGTGGGCGCCCCCTTGCGTTCGAGGCGGCTCTCCTCACGGATCTCGTCGGGTTCCAACGGCCGCTGCCACGTGGCGATCTCGTCGAGCCGGCCCAGGAAGTATTCGCCGTAGCCGCCGCCGACCTTGGAGCGCCCGACCATCATGTTCCGGTCGGCCGTCCACGGTGTGTACGCGGGGGCCTCGTCCGCGAGGACCACCGGCTTCCCCTGCGGGCGTCCGTTGACGTAGAGCTGGATCGTGTCGTTGCTCTTGTCCGCGTCGCCCTGTGTGTCGAAGACGCCGACGAGATGCGTCCACACCTTCAGCGGCGGGTTCTCGGCATCGGCCAGGGACCGGATGTAGACAGGGCCGTCCTTGTCCCGGTCGGTGCGGTTGAACACCCACTTCTTGGCAGCGGACGAGTAGTAGAGCGTGAAGGCCGAGCCGTGCTCGCCCGGGGCGGACAGGACCGCGCGGTTGGCGGAGGCGTCGGTCAGATACGTCCATGCGGACACCGTGAAGGAGTCCTGCGAGTTGACGGGGACGCCGTCCGTGGAGGCGTAGCCGACCTGCTTGTCCGGGTCGCTCTGGTTGTCGTTGAGGCGCAGCGAGTAGTCCCCGGCGCCCCGGCGGCCCATCGTCGACCAGCCGGTCGCCGCCTCTTCGCGCAGGATGACGTCGTGGCGCGCACCGACCTGGCCGGTGTCATTGGCGGTCAGCCTGCTCGACCCCGGGCCGGCGTCGTCGAACCGCCAACGCCCGGTGGATCCCTCGGCCAGGCCGACCTTGAAGACGAACTCCGCGGGCGGGCCCCAACGCACCCGGCCTTCCTTGTCCAGCTTCAGGTCGCTGGCCTCCACCGAAAGTGTCTGGGTGCCTGCGAGTCCCGGTCTGACGGCGACGGGAGCCGTGCCGTCGGGCCGAGCGGGCCTTGTTTGCGTGGCGTCCGCCTCCGATGTCAGAAGGCGCCACCTGTACTGCTTCACATCCTTGTCAGCCTTGTTCGGCTTGAAGGTGAAGGCGCCGTTCGTCCCGGGGTGCCCGTTGGCCACGCAGTCATCGGCCACGCACTCCGTGAACGGCATGTGCGAAACGATCGTCGGCTCCTTCGGTGCCGTCGAGTCGATGCGCAGGTAGCACCACTTCGAGTACGGGGAGAAGAGGTCGCCCTTCTTGCCGCCGTAGACCCAGTGCGACTGGGTCCGTGCCTTGAAGCGATACAGCCCGCCGTCGGCGCGCTTGGTGGTGGTCGTCTCTTCCCTCGTGCCGTCCGGGGACCAGCCAGAGTCGGGCTCATAGTCCTTCCACACTTCCGACCACGAACCGGACGTCGTATCCGTGCTGGAGCGCTGCATCACGAACTCGGCCTGCAACGAGCCCTCTTCGTCACCCTGATGCTGCTCGACTTTGGTCTGAACGCTGGCCTGGACCCTTGGGGAGTCGACTGTCACCGTCAGCGGATCCTTCGCAGGCCGGCACTGCGCCTTGTTGCCGGTTCCCGGAATCGCCCCGACAGAGGTGGGCACCCCCGGCTTGTGCATGTACCAGACCTTGAGTTCAGCGTTCTTGTCGAACCGCTTCCACGCCCGCGGATCCCCCTCGTCCTTGGCCCGCAGCATCAGCGTGAGCCGGGACATCTTGCCGTTCGCGAGCGCCCGCACCGTCGAGGTGAGGTTCTCGTCCTTCTCGGCCGGGTTGTCGTTGAACTCGATCCAGGAGTTGGGCTGTTCGGGACTGCACAGGTCACCCCGGCCCGCCGAGACGTAACGGTCGCCCATCTGGTTCAACTGCTTCGGTCCGGGCCACCGTGTGCCCTCGGAGATGTTGTCGGTGCGCTCCAGGTCGACCCAGTGCGGCGAGCAGTTGTACGACCAGGTCTCGTACGCCCGGAAAGTGGCGTCCAGGACATGCTTGCCTGCCAGCTTCGACGGGCCGAACTCGAAGTACATCCGGTCGGTGTAGCCCTTCAGACTGCAGTAGTAGTCGTCAGCGATGCCGCAGCGCCCCACGCCCTCGGGCTCGCTGAACTTCCAGAACCTGTCTCCGTCCGACGACAGCTTCGTCCACTCCGACTTGCCCAGGCCCACCGACGGGTCGATGAAGACCGGGTACACGGTCTTCTTGCCGCGCAGCAGATCGAGGTCGGGGGTCACCGACACCGCGCCGTCGCCGACGGACACGGGCAGGTCGGCGGTCACGTCGCCCGCTCCGGGCTGCGCGGGGTCCCCGGGGGCATCGTGCTTGTTCGGCTGCTCTCCCGCGGCAGCCGACCGCAGCCCCTTGCGAACAGTGGGCGCGACATCGCCCGCCGAGTCCCACATCTGGCCGGAAGGGCCGCGGAAGACGGCGTTGCCGTCCGCGTCGACAGCGCGCAGGCCGCCGTCCGCCCCCGGCACCACGCTCAGGCCTTCACCGGCCGCGCTGAGCTTGACCTTCTCCAGCTCGGGACTTGCGGCGGCGTCGGCCGACTTGACCACGAGGACTTCGCGGTATCCCTCCGCGGTCGCGGTCAGTTGCAGGTCCACGCCGTTGACGGGCACGTTCGCGTACGTGGCGGTGGCGCCGTCGAGTGACGGCTCGGGAAGGGAGGTCGGCCAACCGAGCTTGAGCCGCTGCTCGCCCATCCCGAGGCTCAGCAGCCCCGCTCCGCTGCCGCCACCCGAGAAGGCGAGATCGACGACGGCCGCCTTCGGCCCGACCGTGCCGTCCGCCCGCTTCTCCAGCGTGACGTCGATGTCCTGCCAAACCCCGTTCTCGTCGCGGGCCCGCTGCGGCTCCGTGGACTGCGTCAGGACGTAGCTGCCGTCGGGATTGGCCATGGTCGTCGTGTACTCGGTGCGCTCCGAGCTCACTTCGACCGGCTCCCCGGTCGCCGCAGCCCGTTCCGACGCCATCTGCTCCGTCCGCCCAGCGCCCGACACCGAGGTGTGAGCCTCACCATCGGGAACGGCGAACGCGACCCCGGGCAGCAGCGAGGCGAGTACGACTGCCGCGGCCGCTCCCCCCGTCACGCGGCGCGATCTCTCACGCGTCCGGGCATGGCGATGCCCCCACCTCAACCCCACAGTCCCCACCCCAGAGTCACGAAAGCTTCACAGTTTGCAGGCGGAGTGAGTTAACGCGGGGCGAGTTCCCCAAGTCAAGGTGAACTGCGGCACAAAATTGAGCAATGACGCGACCCTGATGGGCTCCAGAAAACCGGAACTTACGACTCCGCCCGGAACCTCTTGACGCGCCACTATTACGCACCGTGACCACCCATGCGCTCCGGTGACGCGTTTGCGCCACTTGCGGAAACGCGAAGCGAGAACGGTTTGAATGGGTGCAGGGTTTGCCGGAGCGACGTTGCCGCCCCAGCCTTCAACCGGCCGCGAGCGAGCAGATATGGCCACAAGAGGAGCGGTGCGGTCACTTCACGTAGCGGCACTGACGCCCCACCTGACGAACCATCACCTCTCTGCCCTCCGCCAAAACCCTTGACATCCCCATTGGTCTGGACCACGTTGTACGACCAAGCAGCAGCGGTGGCCACCGTTTTCGTACCTCCTCCCCCACTCCCCCCCACGGAGGCAGAAGATGGACCGCGCACGCAGAAGAAGGAGTGCCCTCGTCGGCGGGCTCGCCGCGCTCGGGCTCGCGATCGCCGGGCTCGCGACCGGTGGTACCGCGAGTGCGGACACCTCGCCGGGTGCGAAGGACGCCGGGGCCCGGAGCGCCGCCGGGACGCAGGCCGCCGCCGGGGCCAAGGCCGTGCCCAAGCACGCCGTCACCGGCTACTGGCAGAACTTCAACAACGGTGCCACCGTGCAGAAGCTCAGCCAGGTGCAGAACCAGTACGACATCATCGCGGTGGCCTTCGCCGATGCCACCGGGACGCCCGGGCAGGTGACCTTCAACCTGGACTCGGCCGGGCTCGGCGGGTACACCGTCGACCAGTTCAAGGCGGACATCAAGGCCAAGAAGGCGGCGGGCAAGTCCGTCATCATCTCGGTCGGCGGTGAGCGTGGCGCCGTCGCGGTCAACAGCTCCGCCGCCGCGACGAACTTCGCGAACTCCGTCTACTCGCTGATGCAGCAGTACGGGTTCGACGGCGTCGACATCGACCTGGAGAACGGGCTCAACTCCACGTATATGACGCAGGCCCTGAAGTCGCTCGGGCAGAAGGCGGGCCCCGGGTTCGTCCTGACCATGGCGCCGCAGACCATCGACATGCAGAACAAGAACAACGAGTACTTCAAGACGGCGCTGAACGTGAAGGACATCCTCACGGTCGTCAACATGCAGTACTACAACAGCGGTTCCATGCTCGGGTGCGACGGCAAGGTGTACAGCCAGGGGTCCGTGGACTTCCTGACCGCCCTCGCCTGCATCCAGCTGGAGGGCGGCCTCGCGCCGTCCCAGGTCGGCATCGGCACCCCCGCGTCGACGCGCGGCGCCGGATCGGGCTACGTCGCCCCGTCCGTCGTCAACAACGCCCTCGACTGCCTGGCCAAGGGCACCAACTGCGGCTCCTTCAAGCCGTCCAAGACCTACCCCGGCATCCGGGGCGCGATGACCTGGTCGACCAACTGGGACGCGGCGGGCGGCAACGCGTGGTCCAACGCCGTGGGTCCGCACGTACACGGGCTCCCGTAGGCCCCGGGCCGCGCGCGGCCCCTGGCCCGCGCGCGGCCCCTTCCTCCGCAGCGCCGCCGCTCCCCCGGCGGCGCTGCTGTGCGTTCAGGCGCCGCACGCGTACTAGAAGAAGCTGCCCCAGTCCTGATCCGTGATCTGCTTGACGCACAGGATCAGGAACAGCAGGCCCGCGATCGCCAGCATGCCGTTGCTCACCCAGCCGTTGCGCCACTCGGCCGGTGTGCGCGCGGAGTTGAGCAGCCAGATCAGGGTCAGGGCGAGGAATGGCATGAAGGCCGCGCCCAGCACTCCGTAGATGATGATCAGGCGGAACGGCTGGCCCTCGAAGAGCAGGATCATGGGCGGGAACGTCAGCCAGAGGAGGTAGGCGCGGAACGGCACGGACTTCTCGCGGGCGCCGGAGGCCACCTCCTCGCCGGTGCGGGCCTCGCTGCCGGCGCCCGCCTTCGGCTTGCGGTAGCGCTCGACGAAGTCCGCGAACATCAGGCTCACGCCGTGCCACACGCCGATCAGGGACGTGAAGGACGTGGCGAGGAAGCCGATCAGGAACAGCTTGGACGTGGCCGTTCCGTACTCCTTCTCCAGGATGTCGCCGAGCTGGACCAGACCCTTGTCACCACTGGCGATGGCGATGTTCGTGGAGTGCAGCATCTCGGCGCCCACGAAGAGCATCGCGACGACGAAGATGCCGGTGGTGATGTACGCGACGCGGTTGTCGAGACGCATCACCTTCATCCAGCCCGTGTTGGTCCAGCCCTTGGCGTTCACCCAGTAGCCGTACGCGGCCAGCGTGATGGTGCCGCCGACGCCGCCGATCAGGCCGAGGGTGTTGAGGATCGAGTCCTTCTCGTCCGGTACGACGGGCAGCAGGCCCGCGAAGGCGTCGCCGAGGTTCGGGGTGACGCGGATCGCCAGGTACACGGTGACCACGAACATGACGCCGACAAGGACCGTCATGACCTTCTCGAAGACCGCGTACTTGTTGAACCAGACGAAGACCAGGCCGACCACGCCGGTGAGGATCGCCCACCACTTGAGTTCCATGACGTCCGGGAACAACGCCTGCAGCGGCAGTCCCGACGACGACATCGCGGCGGCGCCGTACACGAAGCCCCAGATCACGACGTACACGACGAAGAACCACGTGGTCCAGCGCCCGAGGCTCGACCAGCCGTCGAAGAGGGTGCGGCCCGTGGCCAGGTGCCAGCGGCCGGCCGCCTCCGCCAGGGAGATCTTCACGACGCAGCCGATGACGGCGGCCCACAGCAGGGTGTAGCCGAAGTTGCTGCCCGCGATCAGGGTCGCGACCAGGTCACCGGCGCCCACGCCGGTGGCGGCGACGACGATGCCGGGCCCGATGTACTTCCAACTGGACTTGCGGGGCGCGGACGCGACGTCCCCGCCGGATGCGGTGGGTCCACCCTTGGTTTCGGCCATGCGATCAAGAAAGCGCAAAGACTCCTGGTGCACAAGAGGCGCGCAGGGACGGCTCAAACGCGCCATTGACCGGAGCATGCCACACCGCGACCATGGGGCCGCACGCCCGCACGTCGCACGGCTCGACCCCCCACCCCCACAGGAGCATTCATGCGACTTCGCATACGCGGAAAGAGATCAGCGGCCCTCGCGGCCATGCTGGCCCTCGCGGTCGCGGCGCCCCTCAGCGCCAACGCCTCCGACTCCTCGTCGCCCTCGGCCAAGAAGGCGGCCGCCGCCACCGCGGCCGACGAGGACGTCCGCCAGTACTCCATCCCGGGTCCCTCGACCCCCGCCGCCCGCACGGCGGTCGCCGCCACCGGCGTGTCCATCGACGAGGCCGACGACCACGCGGTCGTCGTCACCGCGGACGCCGCCCAGGCCAAGAAGCTGCGGGCCCTCGGGTACAAGCTCAAGGTGCTCCCCGCGCCGCCCGCCCGCACCGACGGCAAGCGCGTCGAGGTACGGGACTTCCCGCCCGCCGACTCCCGCTACCACAACTACGCGGAGATGAACGCGGAGATCGACCAGCGGCTCCAGCAGTACCCGAACCTGATGAGCAAGCGCGTCATCGGCAAGACGCACCAGGGCCGCGACATCGTCGCCATCAAGATCAGCGACAACGTCGGCACGGACGAGAGCGAGCCCGAGGTCCTCTTCACCCACCACCAGCACGCGCGTGAGCACCTCACCGTGGAGATGGCCCTCTACCTGATGCGCGAGCTCGGCGCCGGCTACTCCACCGACGCCCGCGTCAAGAAGGTCGTCGACTCCCGCGAGATCTGGATCGTGCCGGACCTCAACCCCGACGGCGGCGAGTACGACATCGCCAGCGGGTCCTACCGCAGCTGGCGCAAGAACCGTCAGCCCAACGCCGGTTCGAGCAACGTCGGCACCGACATGAACCGCAACTGGAACTTCAAGTGGGGCTGCTGCGGCGGTTCCTCCGGCTCCACCGGATCCGAGACCTACCGCGGCCCGCGCGCCGAGTCGGCCCCCGAGGTCAAGGTCGTCGCGGACTTCGTACGCAGCCGGGTCGTCGGCGGCAAGCAGCAGATCAAGGCCGGCATCGACTTCCACACGTACAGCGAACTGATCCTGTGGCCCTACGGCTACACCACCGCCGACACGGCCCCCGGCCTCACCCAGGACGACCGCGACGCGCACGCGGCGGTCGGCCGCAAGATGGCCGCGAGCAACGGCTACACCCCCGAACAGGCCAGCGACCTCTACATCACCGACGGCTCCATCGACGACTGGCTGTGGGGCAACCAGAAGATCTTCAGCTACACCTTCGAGATGTACCCGCGCTCGGGTGGCGGCGGCTTCTACCCGCCCGACGAGGTCATCGAACGCGAGACGTCGCGGAACCGGGATGCTGTGCTTCAGCTTCTGGAGAACGCGGATTGTATGTATCGGTCTATTGGGAAGGAGCAGCAGTACTGCTCCGGCACGTGAGCCTGTCCGACGTACGACGTGGGGCGTCCGGTTCGGGCGCCCCACGCCCGCGTGGCTTGCCGTCAGGCTCCCCTCGGTGCACCGAGGGCGGGCGGGCCCGCCGGGAGGGGCTTGCTGTCATCGCAGTGGTACACCTGGCGGGTAGCCATGCGAAGGGTTTCTGCGGCCAGTTCGGCGAAGGCTTTGATGTCAGAGCTGTCGGCCGAGAAGTCCTTCCCTGCGTCGACGCTCACCTCTACGATTCCCGTCTCACCGTCGTCTCGGCAGTCGAGCAGGAGTGCTGCGCCATGCTCCGACGCGTATCCGTATGACTCTCCGGCAGAGAGTGACGCATTGCCCGGAGCCTTGGACTCCTTCTTGGCCTGCTTCCTCGCATCGTCGGCCGCCATGATCTCAAGGGAGGGTGCGTTGAAGTGACGGTTGTACTCAACCCTTATCCGCTGCCCCCCGCCGGTGACGGTACAGATCGGAGGCGACTCACCGGGACGGAAGGTCGTTCCGAACGCATTCCCGTTGATGTACTCGAAGTACTCCTTCCCGCTCTTCGGCAGAATCTGGGCGACGGCTTTCGCGGGCAACGATTCATCGCACACCCTGGCAGGAACTGAAACAGCCGTCTCATCAGATGGTGAAAGCTGCCATACGGCAACGCCCACGGAGGCTGCAACCGCGGCTGAAACGGCGCCCCACAAGGTCCTCCTCACCCGGCGCCACCTCCACCTTGCATCTCAATTCTGTAGAAGACCTGAATGTCCTTTTGCGCAGCATCAGCCAGTACAGTTGCCTTACGCTCCGAGTAGCCCTGCTCCAGGGCGGCACGATGGGTTGCGTCAAAGACCGCCTTGCCGGAACTGTCGAGTTGATCGATCAAGAAATCTCTTCTCTCCTGCCCTGCCACAACACTTGAGTCTCGAGTGTATTTCTCAACGACGGACTCACGGGCATCCTCGGCGACCCAACTGATCACATCACCGACGACCGGAAGCCTATTGGCTCCGAGATCAATGACGCGCCCAGCCCACTTGTCAGCGGTGCGAATGCCCTCGTTGAACTCGGCGTCCTGCGCGATTCTGTCGTCGTAGACGGCCTGCGTGCGCGCTTCTGCCATGACTCCCGCAATCTGGCCGCCTGGAGAAACCAGGTTCTTCACGTCCGTCGCGATCATGCCGTCGGACATTCCCTCTCGGTTCCGAAGGGTCTCGTTGACGAGGTCCGTGGTGACGGACTGCTGGGCGTTGAGGATGGCACCGTAGGCGTCGGGGTCCTTCCCGACCGCACCCAGGAAGTCCCGCGGTGTGGAACCTCCCAGGGAGCCGAGGTCCGCGTTGCTTCCGTTGGTCGCGATCCGCCTCTCCCCGTTCATCCCGTCCTGGAAGTCCCGCATGTACTCCGCCGCGATGTTCCCCATGCTGCCCCGCAGCTTCGAGTCCTCCAAGTACTCCGGATTGCTGCCGTAGTAGTCCACAAGACGGTTGACGAAGGACGCGCTGGCGGCCGAGTGGGGCCGGGGTGGGGCGTCGGCGTCGTAGGGGGTGCGGATGGCCGCCGATTCGAGGGCGTGGCCGAGGCTGGTCTCGTACTGGTCGCGGGGGCCACCGCCCACGCCCAACGGTTCGGCGGCGTCGTAGAAGCTGTTGCGGGAGCCGTCCCCGTGGCCGACGAGGTAGTCCCAGTGGCTCTTGGCGTCAGGACCGCTGTGGAAGAACTGGAGGGACGCCTCCGGGTTGTGGCCGAGGGATTCCATGAAGCCGGAGACGGCGTCGCTGGGGGCGTCGCCGGGGAGGTGGTTGAGCTGGTCCGCGGGAGGGCGTGACTCGAACGGGGCGAGGCCCTTCTCGTGGTCCAGGAGTCTGTCGCCGTAGTCCTGGAGGAACTCGGTGTCGAACTTCCCCCGCTGCATCAGGCTCGACATGACGTCGAAGCCGTACGGCGAGGAGCCCGCGCCGGCTCCCGGGGCGGCGGGCAGGCGTTGGCCGCCGGCCTCGATCATGTCCCGCTTCCACGCGTCCATCGCCGGGCTGTCGACCTGTGTGGCCGCGGCCAGCGTGAGGCTCAGGTTCTCCTGTACGCCGCCGAGGATCTCGGCGCGTTCGCGCCCCACCACGCCCATGGTGTCGGCCGGATGGGCGAGGTCGCGCCAGAAACGGAGAGTGCCCTCGGCGCCCATCGCGGTGGCGAAGCGCTCCGCGAAGGCGGGGGTGTCGCGGTACCTGTCGAGGTCCTCGTTGAAGCGCTTGAGCTTCTCGTCGCTCCACCCGGCGACGTCGCCCTTGGCGACCTCCTTGGCCCAGCGGTCGGCGTCCGCGCGGCCCTGAAGGTCCTTCGCGTGCGCGAGGCCGTTCACGCGGACGTCGGAGAAGTCGTGCTTGCCGCGGGCCAGGGCCCGCAGGGCCCGTTCGGCGACCTGGTCCGTCTCGTCCGCCTCCTGGAGGACGCGCGTCGCGTCCCGCATGGTCGCGATCAGGTCCATTTGGGTGGGGGCGCCGTCCTTGGCGGCGTCCCCGGGAGAGCGGGCCTCCGCCCCGCCCTCGGGCGTGATGCGGATGTTGCGCTTCGCGGCGCTGTCCGCCACCCGCTCCATCTCTTGCTTGTGGTGGGTGAACGCCTTGTGCGCGCCCTGCAGGATCGCGAGGACACTCCGAGCCGACGCGACGGCGTCGTCGAACTCGGATGCCGTCCTGACCACGAACGCCTTGCCCACCGTGGCGTTGACGCCCTTCCAGTCGGCCAGCTCCGCCTTGCGCTTGAGCAGGGCCGCGCTGTCGCCGCCGCCCGCGCCGGAGGCCAGCGCGTCCAGACGCCGCGCCATCACCTCCCAGTCGTCCACGGCGGACGCCAGCTTGCCCAGCCTCAGCCCGAGGAGGTCCTGAACGGTCAGCATGCCCTCACCCCGGCTCCGTCCCGCCCCCGTCACTTCATGTACGTGCTGATGACCGACACCGAGACAGACGTGGCGACCTCGTCGTCGTCCTTCTTGTGCTGTGCGCGCGTGAAGTCGAGGTGGTTGGAGATGTGGCCGCACGCGTCGACGAGGGTCCTCGACTTGGAGTTCCAGGCGTCGTGCAGCGTGGTGAGGGCGGAGCCCATGTCGAGTCCTTCGTTGGACAGTTCGACGGCGGCGCCGAACGTCGCCTCGCGCGCGTGGTCGGAGTCCCGCCGGAGGCGATCGCGGAGCCTGTGGGCGAGGCCGCCGAGCCTGCCGAGTTCATCGTCGTGGACGACGAGGTCGGCGGTGGCTGCCGGTCCGGAGGGAGAGTTGGCGGGTGAGTCACCGGTCAACCGGGTACGGTCCGCGTGCCGTTCGGCGGCGCGCGCCTTCAGCTGCTCCCACTCGTCCCACACCATCCCGCGGCCTCCCCCGACGAGCACCTGCGCCACCGGGCGTCGACCGTCACCCGGCGTCGACCCGACGGGCAACTATAGCCACTTCGGACACGTTCAGTGCGCCTCACGTCACCGAACGTGCACCCTTCGGTTGCCCATGACCACGGTCCGCCGCGACGGCGCACCCCCGGCCGACGCGATTCGTCTCTCGCGTGGTCGCGCCAGTCGCCTCTTGTTGCGACTGTCGCTCCCTCGCCCGCAAGACATGCGTTTTTGTGACGCGCCGTCAATCATGAGCAACATCGAGTGCTTTGGCTGGAGTGTGCCCCGAATCGAGCCCAAAGACGGTCAGCTGGCGCCCAGTTGAAGCATTTCGCCGAGGGCGGCGGGCTGCCAGACTCCCGGCATGGGATCGATCTTCGCCTTCCTCGCGGGCGTCAACGCCTACGATCCGCGGCTCGCCAGACCCCTGCGCGGCTGCGTCAACGACGTCACCGCCGCCCGCGAGCTGCTGACCCGGCGCACGAACGGCGCGGCCAGGACCGCCGTGGTGTGCGACGCCGAGGTGACCGTGGCCGTGGTGGAGGACGGCATCCGTCGCTTCCTGGGCGCCGCCGGTCCGGGCGACACGGCGCTGTTCTGGTTCTCCGGGCACGGCACGCACACCCGGGCGACGGGCGCCGACCTGCTCGTCGAGGCGACCGGCCGCAACCAGGCCCTGCTGTGCGCGGACGGGCCGCTGCCCGACAAGCGCCTCGGCGCGCTGCTCGACGCGGTGGCCGCGCGCGGCGCGCATGTCGCCGCCGTCCTGGACTGCTGCTTCTCGGGCGGTGCGACGCGGGAGCCGGAGGGCCTCGTCGCACGGTTCGCGCCGCCGTCCGACGCGGAGCAGTCGTCCGGCGCGGAGCAGTCGTCCGGCGTGGAGCCGCCGTCCGGCCCGGAGCAGTCGTCCGGCATGGGGCTGTCGTCCGACGCGGAGCAGTCACCCCGCACTGAGCAGTCGCCCGCCCCGCAGCCGTCGCACCCGCGCGAGCCGTGGGCGGCCGAAAGCCGCGACGTGCCGGTGCGCGAGGACGCCGGGCAGCACGTGCTGCTCGCCGCCAGTCGGCTCGACCAGCTTTCGTACGAGGGGCGGTTCGGCGGCCGACCGCACGGCGCGTTCACGTACGCGCTCCTCGGCGCGGTCCGGGACGCGGGGCCCGACGTGACGTACCGCAACCTCCTCGCCGCGGCGGACGCGCGAGTCCAGCGCGGCGGCGTCGGCCAGCAGCCGGTGTTGTTCCCGGCGGCTCCGGGGGGCGTCGCGGACCTGCCGTTCCTGGGCGGGGCCGTGGCCCGAACGCCGGGCCCGCATCTGCTGCGGCTCGGCGCGCGCGGGTGGGAGGTCGACTGCGGGACGGGGCACGGGCTGCGGGACGGGGCGGGGGCGGCGGGGACGGAGTTCCGGGTCGTGGGGGACGAAGAGGAAGGGGGTCGTGGAGAGGACGGGGACGCGGTCGAGGGGTGGCCGCAGGCTCGGGTCCAAGCCCAGGCCCAGGCCCAGGTCCAGGCCCACGCCGATTCCCACGCCCACGCCGATTCCCATGCCCAGGCCCAGGTCCAGGCACGAACTCGGGCGCAGGCCCGGGAGCTGCGGGCGCGGGAGGTGTACGCCGACCACACGCTCGTGGACCCGCTGGGGTGGGAGCCGGACGCCGGACGGGTGTACCCGGTGGCCCTCTCGGCGCTGGCCCTCGCGCCCGCCACGGTGAGCTTCGGGACGCCGTCGGGCGGACCGCGCGCGACGGAAGCCGGCAGGCCCCAACACCCCACCTTCAAGGCCGACTTCACGCAGGCCGTGGCGACCTCCGGCCCGGGCAACGGCCCCTCTCCCCTGCTCCGCCTGATCACCACGCCCACCGGCACCGACGCCTCCACCGGCGCGGACGCGGACGCCGACGCGGACGTGAAAGCCGACGCCGACGCCGACGCCGACACGCACGCCGCCCCCGACACACACGCCACCACCACCGCCCCCGCCGACCTCCACTTCCGCGTAGAACCCCGCGACGGCCTCGCCCACATACTCCGGCGCGACGACACCCCCTTCACCGCACCGCTG
Organism: Streptomyces sp. NPDC127108; assembly: GCF_042677545.1. NCBI lineage: Bacteria > Bacillati > Actinomycetota > Actinomycetes > Kitasatosporales > Streptomycetaceae > Streptomyces > Streptomyces sp. NPDC127108. The sequence continues at coordinate 63,565 of NZ_JBHXTE010000031.1, forward strand.
CCCCTGGCCGGCCCCGGCGACGTACCGCGCCTCGTGGACTGCCTCGCGCACCTCACCCGTTGGCACCAGATCCGCGATCTGGCGCCGCGCCCCTCGGGGCTCGACAACCTGATCCAGGTGGAGATCACACCGTGGGGCGCCCCGCCGGGACAGGCGCTGGTGCCGAACGGCAGCGGTGAGATCGTCTGCTCGTACGGGCCGGAGGGGGCGGAGCCGCGGGAGCCCTGGGTGTCCATCCGGCTGCACAACCGGTCGCCCGGACGCACCCTGTGGTGTCTGCTGCTCGACCTCACCGACAGCTACGGCAGCCACTCCGCGCTGTTCCCGGGCCACTTCATCGGGCCGGGCCGTACCGGGCACGCGCTGGACGGCGAGCCGGTGCAGTTGTCCCTGCCCGCGTCGCGGCCCGCCGTGCCGGGGGCGTCGGCGCGCGACTGGCTGAAGCTCGTCGTCGCCGAGGGCGAGTTGAACACGGTGCCGTTCCACCTGCCCGCGTGGGACGCGGACCGCTCCGGGGCGCGGGACGCCGTCGTCGGCCTCGGCACGGGGGCGCTGCGGCTCGACCCGCCCGAGGCCGCCGTCGGCAGCCGCGACCTCGGCGGCGTCACCTCGGGCTCCCCCGGCCGCTGGACCGCCCGCACGATCAACCTGCGCACCGTCGTGCCCGGCGGCTACTGACCGAGGTGCGTGAACCCCGCCCACGCGCTCAGGTCGTCCGGGTCGACGTGCCGGGCCCGGAACGCCAGGGACGGGGGCAGCGTGGGCGGCAGGACCCGGTCCGGGTCGACCATCCACAGCTGGGCGCGGCGCAGGGCCCGCGCGGGCGGCTCGCCCTCGGCCCTGAGGTAGTGGTGGGCCATGAACATCAGGACCGACGTGGCGTCGTCGGGCACCGGCCAGAGCGAGCCCACGACGGACCGCGCGCCCGCCACCAGGAACGCGGTCGCGAGACTGTACGCCTCGTTGTGGCCGTGTCCGGAGACATGGCTGCGGCAGGCCGCGAGCAGGACGAGGCCGAGCCGTCCCCGGCGGCCCGCGCCCACCGCCTCGGTGAGTTCCTCGGCCGACAACTCGCCGCCGTACAGGCTCAGATGGGAGCTGCGCCGGGCGCTGGGCGTGACGGTGGCGTGGCAGGCGAGGTGCAGGACCGCGCCGTCGTCGCCGCCGTCGCGCGTCAGCCAGGACACCACCTCGCGCGGCGTCCCGGTACCGGTGCCGCCCGCGCCCGCGCGACGCCCGAGGAACTGGCCGCGCGGGTAGAAGACGCGCTGCACGGCGTCCGCCTCCTCGCCCGCGTACCGCAGGTCCCCGGTGGGGTCGCCGACGACCAGGGCGGCGCCCGTGTGCGGGACGACGGTACGGGCGGCCACCTCGCAGAGCAGCCGCGCCGACGCGGCGTAGGAGATCTCCGACTCGGCGAGCGCGTACCGGCGGCGACCGTCGGGCCCTTCGGCCCAGGCCGCGTGCCAGGGTACGAGGCCGAGGGTGCCCATCGGCACGAGCACCAGACGCGGGCCGCGCCCCGCGGGGGTGTCGAAGGAGTCGAGGGTGTCGAGGGTGTCGAACAGGGGCTTGACGGCGGCGTGCCAGGCCCAGGCGCAGAGGCGGTCGAGCTGGGCGCGCAGGGGTGGGGGGCGGTGGGCCGGGGGCGTGCCGGGGACGGGGCCGAGGTCGCGGGCGGGGGTGGTGGCGGGGTCGTGCTCCCGCAGGGGTGGTGGGCGGTGGCCGGGAGCCCCGCCCGGCACCGGGCCGAGGTCGCGGGCGGGCATGGCAGCAGGGTCACGCTCCCCCAGGGGTGGCGGGCGGTGGCCGGGAGCCCCGCCCGGCACCGGACCGACATCGCGAGCAGGCGCGGCAGCGGCATCGCGCTCCCGCAGGGGTGGTGGGCGGTGACCGGGAGCCCCACCCGGCACCGAGCCGACATCGCGAGCAGGCGCGGCGGGAAGGTCGTACCACCGCAGCGGTCCGGGAGACGCGCCCGGAGCCGGGCTCAGGGCGGGGCCCGGAGTCGGGCTGAGGTCGGCGCCCGGAGTCGGGCCCAAGTCGGGGGCGCCCGCAGGGGCGGAGTCACGCGCCCGCAACGGCTCCGGGCGATCACCCGGAGCCTCCTGCGGCACCTGGCCCACGTCGCGGGCAGCCCCATCGGCGGAGTCACGCTCCCCGGACGGCAGCGGACGATCACCCGAAACCACACCCGGCACCGAACCCACGCCACGGACAGCCCCAGCCGCGAAGTCACCCTCCCCCGACAACAGCGGACCACCACCCGAAACCCCACCCGGCACCGGGCCCACGTCGCGGGCGGCCGTGGCGGCGGGGTCGTAGTCCCGCAGCGGTGCCGCGTCCGACGTCAGGAGCGGCAGCGGTACGGCGTGTATGTCGCCGGTCGACGTGACGACGACGGCGGTGCCGCCCGCGCCCTCGGACGCGGGCACGAGATACACCAGCGCGTCCTTGCTGGAGGCGCGCAGGGCGTCGGCGATCTCGGTGGTCGTGGGTGGATTCAGGAGCCGGTCCTGCGGGCCGCCGTCGGCGGTGGTGAGGACCGCGAGGACGCGGCGGCGCAACGAGCTCGGCACGGTGGGCGGCGCCCCCGACGGGTCCGGGGCGGTGTCCGTGGCGGCCGCCCGCCACTCCTCGGCGAGGTCCTGGCGGCCCGCGGCGAGCAGCCGCTCGGGCACGGTGCTCGACGTGGTCGCCGCGTGCAGCACCAGGCCGCGGCAGGCGTCGAGGGCCTGCACCGCGTCGGCCAGGGCGTTGTCGTCAAGGCACCAGGCGGCGACTTCGAGCGCGGCGTAGGTGGCGCTCGCGGCCGCCTGTGCGGCGTGGCCGGTGCCGGACTGGAGGAGCGCCGCCCAGGCGTGGCCGCGCAGGGCGTCGAGTCCGATGCGGCGGGACGACGCGTGGTCGCCGCGGAAGCGGTGGGCACCGGCGAGTGTGAGGCCCGCGTGGGCGTAGAGGCGGTGCTCGGGGCCGCCGCAGCCGCGCAGCACCGTCTCCAGGAAGTCGACGCCGCGCGCGAGGGAGCGGTCGCGGGCGGCGGCGTCGGGCTCCGCCTCGGCGAGGGCGCAGTGGCCCCCTCCGAGAGCCGTGGCGTACCGCAGGCCGTCGTCGCTGCCCTGCGCGGCCAGGTCGTACGCCTCTTGCAGCAGCTCCATGGCTTCCTGGAACGCGGCCGGATCCCGGGCGTCGGAGGCGCGTGCCAGGCGCGCGGCGCCGGTGTCCCCGAGGACCCGGGCCTGGCGGTCGGGCTCCAGGCGCCGGGCCTCGGCGCGCAGCCGGTCCGCGGTGGGCCGGTCGGCCAGGGGCGGTGCGGCCGGAACTCCGAGGGTGCGGGCGAGCTGGTCGCGGGAGTAAAGCAGTTCCTCGAGGACCGTGCCGAGTTCGGCGCGTGCCGGGTGGTCGTGCGCGAGGCCGTCGCGGGCCTCGGCCGCGATGCGGATGTGCCGGTCGGCCGCCGCCACGTCGCCGCGTGCCACGGCCTGCTCTGCGTCCACAGCGGCGAACTTCGCGTCCATGAGGCGGCGGTTGTGCTCGGTGACCTGCGGGCTGTGGCGCACCCGCGCCCACTCGGCCCGGGCGGCGTCCCGGTCGTCGCCGGTCGCGGCGTGCTGCGAGCGGGCGCCGAGGGCCTGGATGTAGCCGATGTCGGCGGCGTGCTGGTGCTGCCTCTCGGCGTCCGTCGCGGCGTCGGCTCCGTCCTCGGAGGCGCCCGGTGCTCCCGTGGGCGGGCGGGCTCCGGCCCGCGTGAAGTGGTCGACGATCTCGTCGAACTGTGCGCCGCGTCCTGCTGCGGCGTCCCGCAGCCGTACGTTGCCGACGGCGGCGTGGGCCTGGCGCTGCCAGTCGGGGTCGTCCGGGCGGAACGCGAGGACGCAAGCGATCAGCGCGTCCTTCTCCTTCGCCCGGTCGAAGAACATCGGCATGTGCGGCAGGTACCTCAGGAGTTCCAGCGCCGCGTCCGCGCGCCGCTCCTCGGACTCCGTGCCGCTCCAGGCCTCGAACCCCCGGTTGAAGCGGGGTATCAGCTCGTCCGCCGCCGTGGCCCCCGCGGACCAGCCGGGCATGCCCTCGACACGACCGCTGTGGTCGATGTAGAGGTCCCCCTCCTCCACGGCGTTCATCAGCCCTTGGACGGCGGCGGATGTCGCCTCGTCGGAGTCCGGGACGAGCCCGCGTTCCTGCAGGAGGAAGCGGGCCCAGCCGGCCATCATCTGCCCGCCCGCGTACACGGTGCGGGACACCCGGTCCTCCTCGGACCTGCCCTCGGCGAGGATCAGGTTCGCGACCTCGGTGACTTCGTGGAGACGGCGGACGTCCTTGTCGTCGTAGTAGCGCGCCTGGAGGAAGACGGCCAGACACAGCGCCGTCCTGGCCACGCTGCCCTCCCGCTCGGGCCGCCATTCGGCGATCGCGCGCCGTATCAGGGCGATGGCCCGTTCGCGTCCCTCGGTGTCGCCGCGGAGCGTCGACTGCTCGTAGAGGAGCTTCCCGAAGCCGTCGAAGTGGGCCGGACCGAGCAGGGCCTCGGTCTCCGGGTCGTCGAGCACGCGGAGCACCTTCTCCTCCACGGCCGCGGCCTGCTGCGGGTCGGGCCAGGTGCTCCAGACCGCGCCGTGGACGTAGGCGGAGCGGATCGTCGCGTCCTTCGCCCAGGGCGGCTCGTCTCCGGGCCGCTGCCGCGCCTCGCTCAGCGCGCGGTCCAACTCCGCCGCGGCCTCTTCGAGCCCGGCGCGGTCGATCGTCCTCGACAGGAGGGTGCCGGACGCGAACGCGAACTCCGTCAGCGCGGCGCCCCGTCCGTACCGCGCCTCCGGGAGGTCGCTGGACGGATGACCCGCTTCGAGGACCGCCCCGTAGTGCGCGACGGCCGCCTCGGCGTCGGCAGCGCCGCCACCGTGCCGGAGCTTGCGCTGGAGGCACAACTGGCCCTGGTTCCGGCGCACTCCGAGGACGACGGCGTCGTCCAGTCCCGCGCAGCGGCCCACTTCCTCGTACCGGCGCAGGGCCTCGTCGAGGAGTTCGAGCCGCGGGTCGGCCTCGTAGCGGAACGCGGTGACGTGGGCGTACGCGGCCCGCCACAGGCTCCAGTCGGCCGAGTCACCGGGTGCCCGGAAGGCCACGTCGAACGCCTCGGCCGCCTGGCTCAGGTCCTCCGGGCGCCAGTCCTCCATGAACGCGAGGAAGCCCAGGAACCCGGCGCGGGCGCACAGTTCGGGCGCGTCCGGGTCGTCGGGGGCCAGGCCGGAGAGCGCGTCGAGGACTTCGTCCCGCTGGGCGCGGAGGCCGTCGGCGGTCGCGGAGGCCGCGGTGTCCTCAGTGGTCTCTGCGGAGCCTTCTGCGGTTTCTGTGGTCTCTGCGGCGTCTTCAGTGGTCACGGGCGGCCTTCACAGGAGTGGGTACGGGCGGCCTTCACGGAACGGGAAGCGCGGGGCGGACCCGCGCACAGGACGGGAAGGAGCGGAAGTCAGGGCGCGATCCGCACGAAGTACGGCTCAAGCAGGGAGTCGAGCCACTCCTGGCCGTCCTTCGTGCCGAAGTCCACGACGCCGTCCTCGACGACCTCGACGGTCCCCGGCGGGCAGCGGTCCCCGAAGAGCACGACCGCCCGTTCGCCGGGTTCCCGCTTGGACGCCCAGACGAGCCCCTGCGCCCAGGGACCGGTATGACCCCGGATCCAGTGCGCCCAGTCACGGGTGTACGCGTACTCGTTCGCCTCGGTGTGCACGAGCCAGCTGTCCTGATGCACGGCGGCGAGGTCCCGCGCGGTGGTCAGGGAGACGACGTCGGTGTCGGCGGCGAGGCGCAGGGTGCTCAGGCGCCGGTGCTCGACGCTCACCCGGGGCAGCAGGCGCGGCCCGCCGGCCGGGTCGAAGGGCAGCGAGCGCAGCAGGGTCTCGCAGACGGCGGCGGCCGTGCCGATGCCCGCGTAGAGGTAGGGGTACGGATCGCAGGACGTGCCGTCGAACCGGCCGCCGCCGTACAGGCAGTGGGAGGGGCGCGGGTTGAAGGCGGCGGCGTCGCGGTGGCCGGAGTGCACGCGGTACAGGGTGGTGCCGCGCGGCAGGGTCGCCTTGGTGGGCGTGCCCTGCGGCCGCTCCGGGGGGCGGTAGTTCGGCACGTCTACCCCTCCTCCATCAACAGCCGGGCGGTGTCGGCGAGTTGGCGGTCCCGGTCGGTGCCGAGGAGCCGGGCGGGGCGGTCGCCGAGCCAGGCGTTGTCCGACAGCCACCAGTCGGCGGCGCCCCACGGGTCCCGGTCGGCGGCGAGGTGGGTGTTGACCTCGATGACGACGGGCCTCGCCGCCCCGGCCGCGGTGAACTGGAACCGGGGCAGGCGTGGCCGGCCGCCCGCGCCGGGGAGCCTGATGAGGCCGGGCTGGTCGGGGGCGCCGCCGAGCCGCGTCAGGGCGTCCGCGTCCCAGGCGGGCGCGGCGAGCAGGCGTTCCCGTACGGGTCCGAGCACCGGCCCGACCATGCGGTGCCCGTCGGTGAGCAGGACGGCGAGGTCCTCGGCCGAGAAGCCCTGGTAGGTGGGGTGCGGTTCGGTGTCGGGGGCGGCGTCGGCGAGGGCGCCCGCGAACCGCCCCTGCGGTCCGGCGCCGCCGAACTCGTCCGGGAGGTGGCGCACAAGGAGCGCGGCGGCTTCCTCGGCCGCGGCCCGCCGTTCGGTCTCGGCCGCGCCCCGGCGGCGTACGACGGCGAGCAGGCCGGTGAGGGTGTCGCGGGGTGGCCCGGCGAGCCGGTCGGCGAGGCGGTCCCAGGCCGCGGCGGTGGCGGCCAGGACGACGTAGGGGTTCACGGTTCTTCCACCTCTCCTCTGCTGGTGGCCCGGGCGCCGCGGTGGGCGCCCGCTGTCCCTGCCCCGGTCATGACCGGCTCTCGCCGGGCCCGAGGCCCCCGCTGCCAGGTCCGAGTCCCTCGCCGCCAGGTCCGAGGCCCTCACCACCGGGTCCGGGTCCCTCGCCGCCGAGTCCGAGGCCCCCACCAGGCCCGGATCCCTCACCGCCGAGTCCAAGGCCCCCACCAGGCCTGGATCCCTCACCGCCGAGTCCAAGGCCCCCACCAGGGCCGGGCCCCTCACCGCCGAGTCCGGCGAGGAGTCGCTCGACGAGGTCGGCGCGGGCGTGCCTGCGCACCACGAAGTGCACGTCGAGTTCGGCGCCGCGGACGAGTTCCGCCTCCACGGCCGCCCACAGCGCGGAGAAGCTCTCCAGCGGCGAGAGGCCGCCACGGCCCGCCCCGAGGAGCGGCAGGCAGATGGAGGTGAGCGGTGGTTCGGCGTGCGCGTTCTCGGCCGCGAGCAGCGCGAGGGCGCGGGCGACGCCGCGGGTCAGGTCGGCGGGCTGGACGTCGTAGTCGTTGGTGCCGGGCCGGGGCACGGCCACGGCCACGTGGTAGATGCGCCGGATGCCCTGTCCGGCGAGCGCTCCCGCCGAGGTGGCGGCGACCGTGCCGGGCAGCGCCTCCCGCCCCGGCGCCGCGTGCCGTGCGGCCCACCGCGCCAACTCGTCGTGGACGCGGTCCTCGACGAGTCCTCCCGACACGTCCCTGCGCGCCCCGGCCCGCCGCAGGGTCGCCGCCACGGACGACTTGTAGGCGGCGGGCAGCGAGAAGTAGGTGTTGGACGGCGAGAGGACGACGTCGACGTCGCGCAGCAGGTCCACCGAGTGGACGTGCACGGTGACGGGGACGGTGCGGTGGGCGAGGCGGACGCGGACGGTGCGGTGGGCGGGCGGGAGGGCCAACCTGCCGACGCCCGGACGCCCCTCGACCACGGCCCCCGAAGCCGCCGCCGCCACTCCCGGTAGGGGCAACGGCTGCGGCGGTGCGGGCGCGGGCGGCGCCGCGATGTCCACGATCCGCTCCGCGACCTGCCCGAGCACCATCAGCTCATGGTGTTTGCGGAAGCGTTCGACGCTGACGCCGTAGACCTGAGCCGCGCGCCTGCGCCGGGAGGAGGCGGGCCAGTCCCGGGTGCCCTGGGCGAGTCCGAGGGTGAACTCGGCGGCCTCCTGGAGCGAGCCGCCGCCGACGGCGGAGACGGCGGTCCGCAGCAGCCGCTCGACGGCCCCGCTGTCCGTCGAGGACGGCGAGGCCGAGGGTAACTCGCGGGCTATGCGGATCAGTTCGGGTGTCTCCAGCTCGCGCAGCCTGAGGAGTCCGGCTCGCCGCACTCTCCTCACCTCCGCGAGAACCGATCCGTGATCGGGTGGGCGGGGAGTGACCGGCATGGCGGCAAGGATCGCATCGCCCCACACCCACCACAAGCCCCGCCCACCCGGCTCCCCCCTCTGCCTTCCATTGCACAGGAGGGGCCGGTCGGGGACGGGTCGCGGCGGGGCGGTTCGGGGTCGGATCCGGGTCGGACGACGGTCCGTCCGCGACCGGCGCGGCCTTTGCCGCGTCCGCTACGTCGCCGGGTACTTGGTGGCCGAGGACACCTGGCAGGAGTAGACGAGGCGGTCGTTGGTGCTGTACGACGCGTGCATCTTGACGGTCCGGTCGCCGCCCGAGGAGACGGTCACCGTGTCGCTCCGGTAGGCGATGGTCCTGCTCGCGACCGCGGAGCTGGGTGACTGGCCGACCTTGAACACCACCGAGAAGGAGTACCGGAACGCCTGGTCGGAAGAGGAGTTCTGGATGTCGACGTCGTAGTTGATCCGCCCGGTGCTGCGCTCGTAGCTGCAGTTCTGGCCGATCACCTCGCCGATGGCGTTCGAGTCGTACGTCGGCTGGCTGCTGCTGCCGGAGCTGAGCCCGCCCGAGCCGCTGGAACCGCCCGAGCTGAGCCCGCCGGAGCCGCTGGAGCCACCGGAGCTGAGGCCGCCGGAGTCGCTGGAGCCGCCCGACGACGTGCCCGGGGAGTCGGGCAGTCCGCTGGGCGACAGCGAAGGGTTCGGCATGGTCGGCATGGTCGGTGGCGCGGGCGCGTCGCCGCCGCCGAAGGCCTTGTCCTCCGGGTCGTCGGTGCAACCGGAGAGCACGGCGACGGCGGCGAGAGCGAGAGCGGCGGCGCCGACGGTGCGACGAACACGCATGTACTGATCCCCCGAGTACTGAATTCTTCCGATAGTTCGCACAGTTCGCATAGTTCGTACAGAGCGCACAGAGCGCATGGATCGGACGGTGCGGACGGTGCGAACACGTGATTGAAAGGCAAAGAGCCCCGGGCAGGCTACCCGGTCGCTCCCGGAAATCCGTGGGAGGCCGCTCCCGTAGCACTCCCGTTGCGCTCCCGTGCCCAACCTGTAGCTCGCCACGGCGGACTCCTCGGCCGTACGGCACCGTCCCGCGTCTCGGACTCCATGACCGCACGGACCCCTTGGTACCTTGACCGCTCCCGCACTCATGTGCAGGGAGCACATCCACCATCGGGGGACCCATGAGCCATCCCTGGCAGCCACAGCCACCGCAGTACGGCCAGCAGCCGCAGTACGGCCAGCCACCGCAGCAGCCGGGATACGGCTATCCGGGCCCGGGCCAGAACACGGGCCCCTACCCGCCCCAGCAGCCGGTGCCGCACGCCTACCCCTACTCACCCGGCTTCCCGCCCCCCGGCGGCGCGCAGCCGGGCAAGGCCTTCTTCCTCGGCCTGCTCATCTCGGCGGGTGTCGGCCTCGCCTACGCGGGCCTGCTGGTCGCGAGCCACGAGGACCTCTCCCGGGTGGGGCTCCAGGCCAGCTATCTGGCCTGTGCCGCGGTGCTCGCGGTGGTCGTGGGCGTGGTGACCGGCCGCACGGGCGGCCGGAGCGCCGGACCGGCCGTCTGGGCCGGCGTCCTGGCCGCGCTCGGCGCGTACCTCGGCGTCACCAACGGCTATGTGTTCACCCTGCTCGACATCGGCGGCACCGACCTGCTGGAGACGATGCTGGACAACGAGCCCACGTCTCCGCACAAGTTCTGGTGGGAGCGCGTCGACGCCGGCATCGCCCTCGCGGGCCTGGCCGTGGCCATGGTCGGCGCCTTCGCCGTGGCCCGCGCGGTCAGCAAGAAGCAGCCGTACTGAGCACGCGGACGGGGATGCGCGGACGGGTCGCCGCGCATCCCCGTTCCCGTACCGCCGGAGACCGGAGGTACGGCTACACGAACAGGCTCACCACCGCCGCCACCGCGAACCCCGCGACCGAGAGCACCGACTCCAGGACCGTCCAGGTCTTCAGGGTGTCGCGCTCGGAGATGCCGAAGTACTTCGCCACGATCCAGAAGCCGCCGTCGTTGACGTGCGAGGCGAAGATCGAGCCCGCGGAGATGGCCATGATGACCAGGGCCGTGAAGGCGTTGGAGTAGTCGCCCTCGGCGAGCAGCGGCGCGACGATGCCCGCCGTGGTGACGATCGCGACCGTCGCCGATCCCTGGGCCACGCGCAGGACCAGGGAGATGAGGTACGCGAGGACGATGACCGGCAGACCCACGTCGTTGAAGGTGTCGGCGAGGGCGCCCGCGACGCCGCTGCCCTTGAGCACGGCGCCGAAGACCCCGCCCGCGCCGACCACGAGCAGGATGTTGCCGACCGGCTTCAGGGACGCCGTGGACACCGTCTCCAGGGACTTGCGGGACCAGCCGCGGCGGATGCCGAGCAGGTAGTACGCCATCAGGAGCGCGATCGTCAGGGCGACGAAGGGGTGGCCGAAGAACTCGATCACGCTGCGGAGCGTGGACGGGTCGAAGGCGATCGAGGAGAACGTCGCGAGCAGGATGAGAAGGAGCGGGGTGCCGATGATCAGGAAGACGGTGCTCAGCGCGACCGGCTCCTCCGTCGGGGTCAGGCCCTGCGCGCGCTGCTCCTCGGCGACGGCCGCCTTCGCCTCCTCGGAGGCCTCCAGCATGTCCTGCGGTACGGGGACGAAGATCCGCTTGCCGATCCAGGCGGCGAACACCCAGGCCGCGAGCACGGCCGGGACGCCGCAGACGATGCCCATGAGGATGACCCAGCCGAGGTCCACCTTCAGCAGCCCCGCGGCCGCCACGGGCCCGGGGTGCGGGGGCAGGAAGGCGTGGGTCATGGACAGGCCCGCGAGCAGCGGCAGGCAGTAGAGCAGGATCGACTTGCCGCTGCGCTTGGCGGCGGCGTACACGATCGGCGCGAGGACGAAGATGCCGACGTCGAAGAAGACCGGGATGCCGAAGATGAGGCCGGTCAGGCCCATGGCCACGGGGGCGCGCTTCTCGCCGAAGAGGTCGAGGAGGCGCTTGGACAGCACCTCGGCGCCGCCGGAGACCTCCAGGATCGCGCCGAGCATGGTGCCGAGGCCGATGATGATCGCGACATGGCCGAGGATGCCGCCCATGCCGGACTCGATGAGGGAGACCGCGTCCGACTTCTGGACGGTGCCGAAGAGTTCGGTGACCGAGAGGCCCGCCGCCAGGCCGACGGCTATGGAGACCGCGAGGAGCGCGACGAACGGCTGGAGCCTGACCTTGATGATCAGGAAGAGGAGCAGCAGGATCCCGAGGGCCGCGACGGTCAGCAGGCCTGCCGTGCCGTCGATCAGGGCCATCAGGCCGCCGGTGTGCGGTGGTGTCTCTGGTGCGGGGGCGGTGGCCGCGAGTGTCGCGGACAGGGGGGAGGACGGGGACATCGTTGACCTCGTAAGTGCATGGGGCTTTCTTGGGCAGGGGGGATCGCGGCGCGGCGCCCCGGATGGGGGTCCCCCCCTGCTCGAGCGAAGCCGAGAGCTTGGGGGAGTGGGGCGCGGCGCCGTGACGACGTGCGGCTTGCGTGCGGGGGGTGGGGTGCGGCGGGAGACGGGGAGGCCGGGTGCGGCCTGCCCCGCTCAGCCGGCGCGGGCGACGGCGGTCAGCCGAGTACGGCCAGCGCGTCGATCTCGATGAGCAGGCCCTTGGGCAGGCCGACGTACACGGTGGTGCGGGCGGACGCCGGGGCCTTGAGGCCCTGCTCCTCGAAGTACTGGTTGTAGATCTCGTTCATCTCCGCGAAGTGGTCCACGTCCGTGAGGTAGACGCGCATCATCATCACGTCGTCCCAGGTGGCGCCGCCCTCTTCGAGGATCGCCTTGACGTTGGCGAAGGTCTGCAGGGTCTGCTCGCGCAGGGTGGGGCCCGCGGGGGTGGGGGCCTTGCCCTCCTCGGCGGGCAGGAAGCCGACCTGGCCCGCGACCTGGAGGATGTTGCCCTTCTTGACGCCGTGCGAGAACTTCGCGGGCGGGGCGGTGTGGGTGGCGGGGGTGATGGCGGTCTTCTCGCTCATGAACTTGCTCTTTCCTTCAGGGGTGTTACGGGTGCTGGGTGCCGAGTGGCGCCGGGCTGACGGAACCCGGGGTTCCCTGGGACTACTTCTCCGGGGCGTGGCCCGAGTACTCCCTGCTGATGGCCTCCGCCGTGCGCCGCACCAGCGGAAGGAGCCGCAGCAGTTCCTCGGCGGTGACCACGACGTTCGGGGCGGACACCGACATGGCGGCGACGACCCGGCCGTCGGCGCCGCGGATGGGGGCGCCGACGCAGTTGATGGACTCCTCGTGGCCGCCGAGGTCGGTGGCCCAGCCCTGTTCGCGCACCTGCGCCAGCTCCTTGAGGAAGGCGGCGGCGTTGGGGGTGGAACGGGACGTGTACGCGGGATAGTCGAGCTTCTCCGCGAAGGCGCGGCGCTCGGCCTCGGGGAAGTCGGAGAGCAGCAGCTTGGCGACGGCGGCGACGGTGATGGCGACGGGCTTGCCGATGCGCGAGTACATGCGGACCGGGTAGCGGCTCTCGACCTTGTCGATGTAGAGGACTTCCTGCTCCTCGTACACGGCGAGGTGGACGGTGTGCCCGCACTTCTCGTTGAGGGCGAGCAGGTGCGGGTGCGCGATCTCGCGGACGTCGAGGTTCTCCACGGCCTCCTGGGCGAGCGCGAAGAGCCGGGCGCCCAGGCGGTAGCGCTGGTCGGACTGGCGGAAGACCAGGCCGTGTTCGTGCAGGGTGCGCAGGAGCCGCAGGGCCGTGGACTTGTGCACGCCGAGGCGGTCGGCGACCTGGCCGAGGTCGGCGGGGCCCTCGGCGAGAAGCGGCAGGATGGACAGGGCGCGGTCGACGGTCTGGCTCATGACGTACGTACCTCCTCGTCGGCCACGGCGGTGGCCCGGGTCGGGTCGGCCGCCGTCCAGCCGGGGCGAAGACGCAGAGTCTCCCAGTCGGCGGGGTCCAGGGCGGCGAGCGTGTCGGCGTGGCCGCGCGACGGCGGGGTCGCGAGGTCACCGGGGACGGTGAGCGCGGCGGCGGCCATCAGGTGGCCGTGGCGCAGGCGGCGCTCGGCGGGCAGGCCGCGCAGGGTCGCGGAGAGGAAACCGGCGGCGAAGGCGTCCCCGGCGCCGACGGGCGCGACGACGTCGACGCGCAGCGCGGGCACGAAGGTGATGGTGTCGCACCCGGTGGCGTGGTCGGCGGCGAAGACCGTCGCGCCGCGGGCGCCCTGCTTGACGACGAGCACGGCGGGCTCGGGGAGCGCCGCCCGGATCGCGGCCGGGCCGCCGGTGACGTCCCAGGCCGCCGCGGCCTCGTCCTCGCCGACGAAGACGAGGTCGGCGCCGCGCGCGAGGTCGAGAAGCACGCCGGCGCCGTCGCCGTCGCGCCAGAGCCCTGGGCGGTGGTTGACGTCGAAGGAGACCAGGGAGCGGCGGCCGGGCTTGCGGTCGCACAGGTCGCGGACGAGGGCGAGGCAGTCGGCGGAGAGGGCGGCGGTGATGCCGGAGAGGTGCAGGACGCGGCCCGACCAGAGGGCGTCGTAGGGCATGTTCGCGGGCGACATCGCGGAGGCGGCGGAGCCCGCGCGGTAGTAGACGACCTCGTGGGCGTCGGTGCCGCGGTCGTCGGCGGTGCGGAAGTAGATGCCGGTGGGGCGGTGCGGGTCGCGGCCGACGGCGGAGGTGTCGACGCCGTAGTGCCCGATCGTCTCGATCAGGTGGTCGCCGAAGCCGTCGGCGCCGACGCGGCCGACCCAGCGGGTGCGGTGGCCCGCGGCGGCCAGGGCGCAGGCGACGTTCGACTCGGCGCCGCCGATGCCGCGCTCGAACGACGGCACGTCGGCGAGCCGTCCCGGGCGCGACGGCAGGAACGTCACCATGGACTCGCCCACCGCCACCACGTCGGTGTCCAGGGAGTTCGTGTCTCCGGCGGCGCCTGCTCGGGTCACGTCGGTGTCAGCCTCTCGCTCGCTTCACTCGCCCGCCGGATCCGTTGACCCGGCGTTGGCTCGGATGTTAGACAGCAGTAAGCGACATACGCAATGAACGTTGCATATTGTGCAACGCCCGCGATGGGGGGCGTTGCGAAGCCACACCGAGGAGCTCGCGCAGCGCCAGGCTGACGGGCCCGAAGAGCCGAGGAGGCGCCCCATGGCCGCCGACAAGCCCGCCCCCGCCGACCGCCGCGCGCACACCGCCCAGCGCCTCGCCGACGAGCGGATCGACCACCGCTTCAAGGCGCTGCCGCCGGACGCCGACGGGCTGACCGTCGGCGAGCTCGCCGCCGAGCGCCGCAACCTCTTCACCGGCGGCTTCACCACCCCCGTGCTCGCCCTGTCCGCCGAGCGCCTGGAGCACAACCTGGCGCTCATGGAGGAGTACGCCACCCGGCACGCCCTCGCCTTCGCGCCGCACGGCAAGACGTCCATGGCCCCCCAGCTCTTCGAGCGCCAACTCGCCCACGGCGCCTGGGGCATCACCCTCGCCGTCCCCCACCAGGTGCGCGTGGCACGCGAGTTCGGCGTCGCCCGGATCTTCCTCGCCAACGAACTCGTCGACGCGGCCGCCCTCGCCTGGCTCGCCGCCGAGCTCGACGCCGACCCCGACTTCCGCTTCGTCTGCTACGTCGACTCGGTACGCGGCGTGGAGTTGATGGACGCCGCCCTCCGCTCGGCGGGCGCGCGCCGCCCCGTCGACGTCGTCGTCGAACTCGCCGCCGGCGACGGTGCCCGCACCGGCGCGCGCACCGAGGCCGACTGCGCCGCCGTCGCCGACGCCGTCGCCGAGGTCGGGACGCTGCGGCTCGTCGGTGTCGCCGGGTACGAAGGGGAGGTGCCGGACGCCACGCCCGAGCGCGTGCACGCCTGGCTGCGGCGGCTCGTCGCGCTCGCCGAGGAGTTCGACGTGGCGGGGCGGTTCAAGTCCGGCGGGCTCGACGAGATCGTCCTCAGTGCCGGGGGGTCCGCGTGGTTCGACGCGGTGGCCGACGAGTTCGCCTCCGTCCCGCGGCTCTCGCTGCCCGTCCTGAAGCTCCTTCGCTCCGGGGCGTACGTCTCCCACGACGACGGGCACTACGCGCACCTCACGCCGTTCAACCGCGTCCCCTCGGAGGGGGCCCTCCAGCCCGCCTTCCGGCTGTGGGCACAGGTCGTCTCGCGGCCCACGTCCGAGCAGGCCTTCGTCAACGCCGGTAAGCGGGACGCCGCGTACGACCTGGATCTGCCCGCCGCGCAGGTCGTCCGGCGGGCCGACGGGACGGAGACCGCCGCCGACGGGGTCACCGTGACCGGGCTCTCCGACCAGCACGGGTGGCTCCGGACCTCCTCCGGCGCGGACCTCGACGTCGGGGACTGGGTCGGGCTCGGGCTCTCCCACCCCTGCACGTCCTTCGACAAGTGGCAGCTGATCCCCCTCGTCGAGGCCGACGGAACGGTCACGGACTACATCCGCACCTACTTCTGACCCCACGTCCGGTGCGGCTGGGCCACCCCTCCCCCAATCGGCGCTCCGCGCCTCGTCCTCAATCGCCGGACGGGCTATCTCCCACCCACCCGCCCCCACCAGTCGTTCGACCCTGGCGGTCGGCACCATCTGCCCGGCCTGTCTGCCTGGGAGAGCCCGCCCGGTCCCTTTCAGCCCGCCTCGGCGAAGTTGTTCTCAGCCCGTCCGGCGTTTGAGGACGAGGCGCGGAGCGCCGATCGGGGGCGGACTGTCCCACGGCAACGGGACACCCACCCCCGGGGTCCAGGGGCGAAGCCCATGGTTTCGGGAAAGGGGTGGGACTGGGGCGCCCCCGCGAGGACGCAACCACCCGCACCAGAAAGGCACCCACACCATGGACCTGGTCATCCGCGGAGCCCGCCTCATCGACGGCACGGGCGACGCCTCGTACAGAGCCGACGTGGCCATAGCAGAGGGCCGCATTACGGAGATCCACCGAGAGGGCACGGGCCCCCGCCCGACCGCACCGGCGGGCACGAGGACGGTGGAGGCCGACGGCCTCGCCCTCGCCCCCGGCTTCATCGACATGCACGCCCACAGCGACCTAGCCCTGCTCCGCGACCCCGACCACAGCGCGAAGGCGGCCCAGGGCGTCACCCTGGAGGTCATCGGCCAGGACGGCCTGTCGTACGCCCCGGTGGACGACCGCACCCTGGCCCAGGTCCGCCAGGCCATCACGGGCTGGAACGGCGGTGCGCCCGGGGACACCTCCATCGACTTCGACTGGCGCTCGGTCGGCGAGTACCTGGACCGCCTGGACGGGGCGCACGGCGGCCGCGGCATCGCGGTGAACGCGGCGTACCTGATCCCGCAGGGCACGGTCCGGATGTACGCGATGGGCTGGGAGGACCGCGAGGCGACGGCGGCCGAGCTGGAGCGGATGAGGGAGCTGGTCGCGCGGGGCATGCGCGAGGGCGCCGTCGGCATGTCGTCGGGCCTGACGTACACCCCGGGCATGTACGCGAAGGACGCCGAACTCACCGAGCTGTGCCGGGTGGTGGCGTCGTACGGCGGCTACTACTGCCCGCACCACCGCAGTTACGGCGCGGGCGCCCTGGAGGCGTACGAGGAGATGGTGGAGCTGACGCGCTCCGCGGACTGCCCCCTCCACCTCGCCCACGCCACCATGAACTTCGGCGTGAACAAGGGAAAGGCACCGGACCTCCTCGCGCTCCTGGACGACGCGCTCGCGGCCGGGGCCGACATCACCCTGGACACGTACCCGTACACGCCCGGCTGCACGACGCTCGTGGCGATGCTGCCGAGCTGGGCGAGCGAGGGCGGCCCCGACGCGATCCTCGCCCGGCTCCAGGACGACGGGACGGCCGCGCGGATCCGCCACCACATGGAGGTCGTCGGCGCGGACGGGTGCCACGGCGTGCCCATCGAGTGGGACACGATCGAGATCTCAGGGGTCTCCGACCCGGGTCTCGCCTCCTGCGTGGGCAAGACGATCCAGCAGTCGGCGGACATGCGCGGCGAGGAGCCCTGGGTGACGGCGCGGCGGCTGCTGATCAACGACCGGCTCGGCTCGACGATCCTCCAGCACGTGGGCCACGAGGAGAACGTCCGGGCGATCATGCGCCATCCGGTGCACACGGGCGGCAGCGACGGCATCCTGCAGGGCTTCAAGCCGCACCCGCGGGCGTACGGCACGTTCCCGCAGTACCTCGGCAAGTACGTGAGGGAGTTGGGGGTGCTGTCCCTGGAGGAGTGCGTCGCGCACCTCACCTCGCGTCCGGCGGCCCGCCTCCGCCTGCCCGACCGGGGCCTCGTCCGCGAGGGCTACCGCGCCGACCTGGTCCTCTTCGACCCGGACACGGTCGCGGCGGGCTCGACGTTCGAGGCTCCGCGCACGCTCCCCGTCGGCATCCCGCACGTTCTGATCGACGGCAGGTTCGTGATCGAGGACGGCCGGCGCACGGACGTCCTCGCGGGACGTGCCGTGCGCCGGACCGGGACCTGATCCCCGGGAGGGTCAGGGCTTGGGCAGCGTGCAGCCCGGACGGTTCAGGTCGATCTTGTTGCCCGCGCCGACGCACGGCACGATCGTGTAGGTCTGCTGGCCGTAGTTGATGCCCTGGCGGACGGTCACCTTGCCGTTCTGGTCGACCTCGCACGGGTTGTTGTCCGTGCAGCGCTCGCCGTTCTCATTGCCGGTGTTGTTGACGGCGACGACCTTGCCGGTCGCGTCGTCGACCACCGGCGAGCCCGAGGTACCGCCGATCGTCTGGCACGCGGAGGTGTAGCGGACCGAGTCCTTCCAGGTCCAGCGCCCCTCCTTCAACTGGTACGCGAAGCCGTCGACGTTGCACTTGTACATCCGCTTCCAGTAGCCGGACACGACCGTGATGGCCTTGCCCTGCGCGGGCCGCGCGGAGTCCAGCTCAAGGGCCTTGATCCCGTACCGGGTCTCGATGTCCTTGTACGTGCTGGTGAGCTGGTAGAGCGAGACGTCCGTGTCGGTCATCGTGCCGTACGCGATCTTGCTGGCGCGCACGGTGCCCGCGTTCCCGCCGCTCGCGTTCAGGAGCGTGAAGCTGCGGGACGAGGCGCGGTCGACGATGACCTGGCCGGGGGCCGGGAAGCCGGTCTCCAGGCAGTGCCCGTTGGACATCACGAGCGCCGGGTCGGTCGGCTGCGACGACGGTACGCGGACGACGGAGCCGGAACAGTTGCTGAGCGCCACGGTGCCGGCGAAGCTCACGGCCTTGGCGGCCGGTGCCTTGACGGCGGCCGCCGTCCGCTTGTCGGACGACGGCGCGTCATTGCTGACGGCCGCCGCGGGCACGCTCGCGGCACCGAGGAGTACGGCGGCGAGCGCGGTTCCGACGAGAGGCTTGTTCATGTGGGGGTCCCCTCTGAATGACTGCACGACCGAGAGCCTCTTGAGCCCTCAGGTTTGTCATGCGCATTGTTGGGTCCCGCCGACGCCACCACAAGACCGCGTACAGCCAAGTCCGACGCCAGAGATGTATGGCCAGGGGCGCGGGGAACTGCGCGAGCAACCCGAACGAACCCGCACCCGACAACGGGCACAGGTGACCGAGCTCTCCCCACCCAAGGCGCCCCCGCCCGATACCCTCGGGGGATGCAGGTGATCCAGTCGACCAAGCTCGCCAACGTCTGTTACGAGATCCGGGGCCCGGTGCTCGAGGAGGCGATGCGCCTGGAAGCCGCAGGCCACCGCATCCTCAAGCTCAACACCGGCAACCCCGCGGCCTTCGGCTTCGAGTGCCCGCCGGAGATCCTTGAGGACATCCTCCGCAACGTCGGCGACGCCCACGGGTACGGCGACGCGAAGGGCCTGCTGGCGGCGCGCCGCGCCGTGGTGATGCACAACCAGACGCTCGGCATCGAGACCGACGTCGAGCACGTCTTCATCGGCAACGGCGTCTCCGAGCTGATCGTGATGGCCATGCAGGGCCTGCTCGACGACGGCGACGAGGTCCTGGTCCCGGCACCCGACTACCCCCTGTGGACCGCCGCGGTCTCCCTCTCCGGCGGCACCGCCGTGCACTACCGCTGCGACGAGCAGGCCGACTGGATGCCCGACCTCGCCGACATCGAGCGCAAGATCACCGACCGCACCAAGGCGATGGTGATCATCAACCCGAACAACCCGACCGGGGCGGTCTACGACGAGGCGATGGTCCGCGCCCTCACCGACATCGCGCGCCGCCACAACCTCCTGGTCTGCTCGGACGAGATCTACGACAAGATCCTGTACGACGGCGCCACGCACACGCCGACCGCCGCGGTCGCCCCGGACCTCCTGACGCTCACGTTCAACGGCATGTCGAAGGCGTACCGCGTGGCCGGATACCGCGTCGGCTGGATGTCGGTCTCCGGACCGAAGGCCCACGCCGCCTCGTACATCGAGGGCCTGACGATCCTGGCGAACATGCGCCTGTGCGCGAACATGCCGGGCCAGCACGGCGTGGTCGCCGCGCTCAGCGGCAGGCAGACCATCAACGACCTGGTGCTCCCGGGCGGACGCCTGCTCGAACAGCGCGACACGGCGTACGACCTGCTGACCCAGATCCCGGGCGTGACCTGCGTGAAGCCGAAGGGGTCGCTGTACCTCTTCCCGCGGCTCGACCCGAAGGTCTTCAAGGTCAAGGACGACCGTCAGCTCGTCCTCGACCTGCTCCGCGCCGAGAAGATCATGGTCGTCCACGGCACCGGCTTCAACTGGCCCGAGCCCGACCACTTCCGCGTGGTGACGCTGCCGACGGCGCCGGACCTGGCGGACGCGGTGACCCGGATCGGCAGCTTCCTGGACGGCTACAGCCAGCCGTAGCCCCGCTCGCGGCCGGGCGCGCCCCCGCTTTCCAGGATCGACTCAACTTTAGACAGAATCTAAGCTAGGATGACTTTCAAGCAACCCGCTTGGAGGCCATCTCATGTACGAGCCGATCCGCACCAAGTCGGTCCATGCCATGGCCGACCCGGGCGACTTCCCGCACCGCTCCCGCGAGGAGGAGCTGGACATCCAGCTCGCCGGACACCTCGCCGCCCTGCTCGCCGTGACCGACGAGCTGCGCGGGCTCACCCCCTCGCCGGACCTCGACGCCGCCGCCGAGCAGCTGGCCGCCCAGGTCACCCGCCTGCGCGGCGGGCTGCCGCCGGTCCGCTCGGCCGTGGTCGCCGCCATCCACGAGCCGCACGTGTCGGGCCTGCACCAGCGCGCGCACGCCCTCGCGGGCCGCGCCCTGGTGGTGGCCGCCTCCCGCGCCGACACCGGCGCGGCGATCCTGGCCGCCGAGCGCATGGACGCGCACGCGGCCGCCGCCCACCTCGTGGGCGCCGCCTGAACGACCCCGGGCCGCGCGCCTCAGCGGCGTGCGGCCCGGGTGTCATCTACCGGTCAGGCACCTGTCGGTACCGGTCGGGTCAGCCCAGACGGGCGACCAGCGCGCGGTACTCGTCCCACAGCTCCTTCGGGGTGTGGTCCCCGAAGGTGTTCAGGTGCTCGGGGACGAGCGCGGCCTCCTCGCGCCAGACCTCCTTGTCGACCGTGAGCAGGAACTCCAGGTCGGCGGCGGGCAGTTCGAGGCCGTTCGTGTCCAGGGACGCGGGCGTCGGAAGGACGCCGATGGGGGTCTCCACGCCCTCGGCGCGCCCGTCGAGACGGTCGACGATCCACTTCAGGACGCGGGAGTTCTCACCGAAGCCGGGCCACACGAACTTGCCGTCCGCGTTCTTGCGGAACCAGTTCACGTAGTAGATCTTCGGCAGCTTGGACTGGTCCTTGTCCTTGGCCACGTCCACCCAGTGGGCCATGTAGTCGCCCATGTTGTAGCCGCAGAACGGCAGCATCGCGAACGGGTCGCGGCGCAGTTCGCCGACCTTGCCCTCGGCCGCGGCGGTCTTCTCGGAGGCGACGTTCGCACCCAGGAAGACACCGTGGTTCCAGCTGAGGGACTCGGTGACGAGCGGCACCGCGGAGGCGCGGCGGCCGCCGAAGAGGATCGCCGAGATCGGCACGCCCTTGGGGTCCTCCCACTCGGGCGCGATGATCGGGCACTGCGACGCGGGTACGGTGAACCGGGCGTTGGGGTGGGCCGCCGGGGTCTCCGAGTCGGGCGTCCAGTCGTTGCCCTTCCAGTCCGTGAGGTGCTTGGGCTGCTCCTCGGTCATGCCCTCCCACCAGACGTCGTTGTCGTCGGTGAGGGCGACGTTGGTGAAGACGGAGTTGCCCCACAGCGTCTTCATCGCGTTGGCGTTGGTGTGCTCGCCGGTGCCGGGCGCGACGCCGAAGAAGCCGGCCTCGGGGTTGATCGCGTAGAGGCGGCCGTCCGCGCCGAACCGCATCCAGGCGATGTCGTCGCCGATGGTCTCCACGGTCCAGCCGGAGATCGTGGGCTCCAGCATGGCCAGGTTGGTCTTGCCGCAGGCGGACGGGAAGGCGGCGGCGACGTACTTGGACTCACCGGTCGGCGGCGTCAGCTTGAGGATCAGCATGTGCTCGGCGAGCCAGCCCTCGTCGCGCGCCATGACGGACGCGATGCGCAGGGCGTAGCACTTCTTGCCGAGCAGGGCGTTGCCGCCGTAGCCGGAGCCGTACGACCAGATCTCGCGGGACTCCGGGAAGTGCGAGATGTACTTCGTGGAGTTGCAGGGCCACGGTACGTCCGCCTGGCCGGGCTCCAGCGGGGCGCCGAGGGTGTGCACGGCCTTCACGAAGAAGCCGTCGGAGCCGAGCTCGTCCAGGACCGGCTGTCCCATGCGGGTCATGGTGCGCATGGACACGGCGACGTACGCGGAGTCGGTGATCTCGACGCCGATCGCGGACAGCGGCGAGCCGAGCGGGCCCATGCAGAACGGCACGACGTACATCGTGCGCCCGCGCATGGAGCCCCGGAAGATCCCGCCCTCGCCGCCCGTGCCGGAGAAGACCTCCCGCATCTCCGCGGGGGCCTTCCAGTGGTTGGTGGGCCCGGCGTCCGCCTCCTTCTCGGAGCAGATGTACGTGCGGTCCTCGACGCGGGCGACGTCGGTCGGGTCGGAGGCCGCGTAGTAGGAGTTGGGCCGCTTGATCGGGTCCAGCTTCTTGAAGGTGCCCTTGGCCACGAGCTCCTCGCACAGGCGCTCGTACTCGGCCTCGGAGCCGTCACACCAGACCACGCTGTCCGGCTGGGTCAGTTCGGCGATCTCGTTCACCCAGGACACGAGGGCCTGGTGGTCGGTGGGGACGGTGTCCGGGGACGTCACTGACGGGGGAGCCGCGATATCGCGCGCCACGATTGCTCCTATACGAGGGTTTTTGTGGTTGGGGCCCCGTGGGGGCTGCGACCCGGATGCTTCACTGCTTCGATCTTCCTGGCGCTCATCCGGTGCCGACCGCACTCATTTGATCATCCGACGCATATGCGCATCTGTCCAGAGTGCCCCACAACTGAGCGGCGTGAGCATTGCCACTCCCGCCCACCGCACTTCTCCCCACCCCGTGACCGTGAGCCTCACCACTAGTAAGCTCAGTCCGCATCCCCTTTGACACCTAACTTACGGTTCCGTAGGTACGATGCCGCCCATGACTTCACCCGTCCCCGACGCGCTCGTGAACGCCCCCGAAGGCGGCCCCGACGCGGCCCCGGCCGACACGTCCGCGCCCGTCCATCCGGTGAAGCCCAAGCTGCGCGGCTGGCTGCACGCCGGGATGTTCCCCGCGGTGCTCGTCTCCGGCCTCTTCCTGACCGCCCTCGCCGACTCCACCCGCGGCCGCATAGCGTGCGGGATCTACGTCCTCACGGCCTGCCTGCTGTTCGGCGTCAGCGCGCTCTACCACCGCGGCAACTGGAGCCCCCGCGCGGACGGCGTCCTGCGCAGGCTCGACCACGCCAACATCTTCCTGATCATCGCGGGCACGTACACCCCGCTGACCCTGCTGCTCCTGCCCGACGCCAAGGGCCAGTGGCTGATGTGGGGCATCTGGGCGGCCGCCGCCGCGGGCATCGTCTTCCGCGTCTTCTGGGTCGGCGCCCCGCGCTGGCTCTACACCCCCTGCTACCTGGCCATGGGCTGGGCAGCCGTCTTCTTCCTCCCCGACTTCCTGCGCACCGGCGGCATCGCCGTCCTGGTCCTGGTCGTCGTGGGCGGCCTCCTCTACAGCGTCGGCGGCGTGGTCTACGGCTTCAAACGCCCCAACCCCTCCCCCCGCTGGTTCGGCTTCCACGAGGTCTTCCACTCGTTCACCCTGGCGGCGTTCGCGGTGCACTACGTGGGGATCTCGATGGTGGCGTATCAGCACGCGTGAGGTGGCAGGGGGGCAGGGGCACGGTCGGGTGGCATGGCCCGGGGGCTCTGACCCGCACACGTCTGAACCAACCGAGGCACGAATCAGCCCGTCCGGCGCTTGAGGACGAGGCGCGAAGCGCCAACAGGGGGGAAAGGGGCGCAGCCCCAGCCGAGAACGGCAAGCCACAAACCCCAGGGCGCCCCCGCCAGAACATGCCATCCTGGGCCGATGAACGGTCCGGAGATCCTCATCGACTTCGCCCCAGACCTGGCCCTGTTCGTCCCGCACGAGCGCCGCGGACGCGCCACCACCGCCGTCACCGACGGCGCGTCCTCGCTGGGGCATGTCGTGGAGTCGCTCGGCGTCCCCCTCACCGAGGTCGGCGCGCTCGTCGTGGACGGCCGCGAGGTCCCGGCGGGCCATGTGCCCGCCGCGGGACAGCGGGTCGAGGTGCGCTGCGTGCCGCGGCCCCAGCGGGTGCGGCCCGACGAGCAGTCCCCCGAGGAACCGCTGCGCTTCCTGCTCGACGTCCACCTCGGCACCCTCGCCCGGCGCCTGCGGCTGCTCGGCGTCGACACCGCGTACGAGAGCACGGACATCGGCGACCCCGCGCTCGCCGCCCGCTCCGCCGCCGAGCGCCGCGTCCTGCTGAGCCGGGACCGGGGACTGCTGCGCCGCCGTGAGCTGTGGGCGGGGGCGTACGTCTACAGCGACCGGCCCGATGACCAGCTCAGCGACGTCCTGGAGCGGTTCGCGCCGCCGCTGCGGCCGTGGACGCGCTGCACGGCCTGCAACGGCACGCTGCGGGCCGCCACCAAGGAGGACGTGGCCGAGCGGCTCGAAGGCGGCACCCGGGGGACGTACGACGTGTTCGCGGAGTGCGGCGACTGCGCCCGCGTGTACTGGCGGGGCGCCCACCACGAACGCCTGCAGTCCATCGTCCGGCAGGCCGTCGCCGCGTCGGAGGGCACGGTCGCGCTGCCGCCCGGCTGACGCCTCCCCCGGTCCCCCGGAAGCCGGTTCGGTCAGGAGGCCGCCGGGAGCCGCGCGAAGAAGTACGCGCTGCCGCCCTCGGTGTTGCCACCGAGCCACAGCGACCCGTCCGCGGCGGTGGCCAGCGCACCTACGGTCAGCGGCTCCGGCTTCGGTCCGGCCGCCGGGGACCAGGACCCGCCGGTCCAGCGCTGCAGCGGCGTGCGCCTGCCGGCGACCCACACCTCCGAGCCGTACGCCGCCAACTGCGTGGCCTCGGAGGCCTCCAGGCCCGCCGGGGTCCGCGACGACCACGCGCCGCCGTTCCACGCGGCCACGGCGGCACGGTCGCCGACCCCGCCGCCGATGCCGGGCCCGGTGAAGCCCCCGGCCCACAGCGCGCCGCCGTGCGACAGGAGCGAGGACACCTGCCCGTTGGCCGTGCCGAAGGGGTTGGGCAGCTTCTTCCAGGACGACCCGTTCCAGTGCAGCACCAGCGGCGTCCGCGTCCCGAAGGCCTCGGCCGCCGTGAAGCCGCCCGCCCAGACGTCGTCGGCGGCGACGACCCGCACGGTGAGCAGCCGCGCCCCGGCGCCGAGCCCGGACGGCAGCGGCACCGACGTCCAGCCCGAGCCGCCGCGGCGCAACGCCACCGCACCGGTGGCCGGATGCTTCGCGCCGCCGACCACCCAGACGTCGGCCCCGGTCCCGTCGACGTCATGGGGCTCACCGATGGCGGCACCCGCGGTCCTGTCGGCCCACGTGCTGCCGTCCCAGTACAGGATCTGGGCGTCGTCCCGCATCGTCTGCTTGTTCCATCTCGAGCCCACGCCCCAGGCTCCGCCCGTCTCGACCGACAGGCCGTTCAGGGGTCTGGTGCCGTCGGGGAAGCGGCTGTGCCGGTACGACTCCCAGGTCCTGCCGTCGAACCCGAACGCGGCGGGTTCCTCCTCGGTGCTGTTCCCGTCGAAGGTGATGTACGTGGCGAGCGCGGTGGCGCTGCCGTTCGGGGCGAGGCCGAGCCGGTTGAAGGCGTAACCGCCCCCCGAGCCGCCGCTGACCGGGAAGAGCTGCCACTGCGCCTGGGCCGCGCCCGCCGCCGAGGCCGCGCCGGGCAGCGCGCCCCCGACCGCGAGCGCCGGTACGACGGCCGCGGCGGACCGCAGCAGGTTGCGCCGACTGACTGCCATGGGACCTCCATCAAAGGGGTGCATGCCGATGGCAGTCGATCCTTGCCGGGGACCGCTGACGGCCCGCTGACGGATCACGGTCCGGGGCGGGCAGGGGCGCGGCCCCCGGGGCGTGCGGAGGGCGCTACCGGGCCGCCCCCAACACCCGCGCCAGTTCCTCCGCGTCCGTCGTCGGAAGGTCGCAGACGAACCCCCGGCACACGTACGCCGTCTCCTCACCGTCCACCAGCGTCCGCCCCGCGAGCAGCGGGAGTTCGCCGTCCGGCTGCCCGGCGGCGACGACGGCGCCGGGCGCGGTCCCCAGGAGCGCGACGCGGTGCAGGGCGCCGCCGACCGCACCGGCGACGGCCACCTCGCGCGGCCCGTCGAGGGCGGCCTCCGCCACGGCGAGCCCGTGCCCGATGAACCGCGGCGCGCGCGGCGCCAGGGCCGCGACGACGCCCAGCGCTCGCTCGGCCGCCTCCCGGTGGGGCGTCGCCCCGGTCTGCGCCGCGTACGAGAGGAGCGCGCCCGCCGCAGCCGTCCACCCGGAGGGAGCCGCGTTGTCCGTGGGGTCCTGCGGGCGCCGGATGAGCCGCTCCCCGTCCGCCGCCGTGTCGTACAGCGCCCCGGAGTCCGCGTCGACGAACTGCGCGAGGACGTGGTCGAGCAGGAACCCGGCGAAGTCCAGCCACACACCCTCGCCGGTCACGGAGGCGAGGGCGAGGAAGCCCTCGGCGACGTCGGCGTAGTCCTCCAGGACCCCGGCGTTGGCGCCGACGTGCCCGTCCTTGGAGGTGCGGGCGAGCCGGGCGCGGTCGTCGAGGTGGAGGCGGACCAGCAGGTCGCCCGCCGCGACGGCCGCCGCGACCAGGTCGGGGCGGTCGAAGAGGGCGCCCGTCTCGGCGAGCGCGGCGATGGCGAGGCCGTTCCAGGCCGCGACCACCTTGTCGTCGCGTCCGGGCGCGGGCCGCTCGGCGCGGGCCGCGAGGAGCCGTTCGCGGATGCCGGCGATCCGGTCGGCGTCGGCGACCGTGCCGTCCTCTCCCCGGGGGAGCTGGAGCACGGACGCGCCCTCCTCGAAGGTGCCCTCCTCGGTCACGCCGAAGTACGCGGCCGCGAGGTCCCCGTCGTCCTCGCCGAGGACCTCGCGCAACTGCGCGGGCGTCCACACGTAGTACGCGCCCTCGACGAGCCTGCCCGTGGCGTCGGGGCTGTCGGCGTCCAGGGCGGAGGCGAACCCGCCCTCGTTGGTGCGCAGTTCGCGGACCATGAAGTCGGCCGTCTCCAGGGCGACGCGGCGCGCCAGGTCCGATCCGGTGGTCCGCCACAGGTGGGCGTACGCGCGGCACAGCAGGGCGTTGTCGTACAGCATCTTCTCGAAGTGCGGCACGACCCACTCGCGGTCGACGGAGTAGCGGGCGAAGCCGCCGCCGAGCTGGTCGTAGATGCCGCCGCGCGCCATGTGCTCGCAGGTGTCGGCGGCCATCTGCAGGGCGCCCTCGGAGCCGGTGCGGGCGTGGGTGCGCAGCAGGAACTCGACGACCATGGACGGCGGGAACTTGGGGGCGCCGCCGAAGCCGCCGTGGGTGGCGTCGTAGTCCCGGGTGAGGCCGAGGAGCGCCTGGGACAGCTCCTCCTCGCCGGGGCGGCCGCCGTCGCCGACGGCCAGTTGACGCTCCGACAGGTCCAGGGTGATCTTCGCGGCGACCTCGGCGACCTCGTCACGGCGGTCCGTCCACGCCCGCCGCACGCCGTCGAGGACCTGCGGGAAGGACGGCATGCCGTGGCGGGGCTCGGGCGGGAAGTAGGTGCCGAAGTAGAAGGGTTCGGCGTCGGCGGTGAGGAAGACCGTCATGGGCCAGCCGCCCTGCCCGGTGGCGGCCTGCACGGCCTCCATGTAGACGGCGTCGACGTCGGGGCGCTCCTCGCGGTCGACCTTGATGTTCACGAAGTGCTCGTTCATGAGTGCGGCCGTCGCCTCGTCCTCGAACGATTCGTGCGCCATCACATGACACCAGTGGCAGCTCGAATATCCGACGGACAGGAGCACCGGCACCCCGCGCTCACGGGCGGCGGCGAACGCTTCGGCCGACCAGGGCCACCAGTCGACCGGGTTGTCGGCGTGCTGGAGGAGGTAGGGGGACGTCTCATGGGCCAGTCGGTTCGGCATGGCCCCATCCTCGCGCACACCGGCCCCTGATCCGCCGACTCCCTCGCGCCGACGCCACGTACGCAGGACACTGACACGTACATGTAGAGGTACGGGGCAGACGTACCCCTGCACGGGGCACACGCACGGACACGTGTCGACGGCACGTGCCGCTCTCGGAGGGGGACCACATGCGGGACAGCCATCGGGCCGAAGCCGAGCGGCTGTTGGCACGGGCGGTCGAGGAGGAGGTCCGGCGCACCGGCGGGCGCACGGACGGCGGGGTGCTCCTGTCGCGGGCGCGCGGCGCGCTCGACGCCATGGCGCAGACGGCGGCCGAGGAGTACGAGGCGTACACCCGGTCCCTGGACGAGGCGGCGGCCGGACAGCTCACCTTCGCCCAGCGGTACGCGAAGGAGGGCGCGGGCACGCCGCTGCTCGTCGTGGCCGTCGCCGCCGTCGCCGCCACGGCCGCCGACCTCGCGCTCGGCACGGGCGGCGGCACGGCCATCGGGGCGGGCGCGGCGGTCGCGGTGGCGGGTGCCGCCGCGACGGTGGTGAAGGTGACGGCCTCGCACGTCCCGGCCGCCCAGCGGCACGCGGGCGCGGTGAGCCAGCCGGGCGGGCCCGAGCAGTTGCGGCTGCAGTGGCTGACGGCCCTCGAAGTGCGCGGCATCCGGCCGTTCCTCGACCAGCAGCGGGTCCTCAACGCCGCGAGCGGCGGCGGGGTGACCGGCGGCAGCGGCGGCCAGAAGAAGGCGGCGCCGCAGCTGCGCCGCACCGACAAGAGCGCGGCGGCCCGGCGGCGTACCGTCCTCGAACAGTCCTTCGCCCAACTCCCGCAGCCCGACGGCACGTTCGCGGGACGACGGGCGGAGCTCGGCCGGATCGCGCAGTGGGTGCACGCGGCGCGCGCGAGCACCCAGACGAAGCCGACGGTGGTGGTGCTGCACGGGGCGCCCGGCGCCGGCCGCTCCGCGCTCGCCGTGCGGGCGGCGCACGACGTGAAGGACCAGTTTCGCGGGGCCTGCCTGGTGGACCTGCGCGGCGAGAGCCCCGACACCCCGCCCCTGTCGACCCGCGACGCGCTCCTGCACCTCCTCAACCGCCTCGGCGCGCCCCGCGAGCAGCTCCTGTTCCGCGAGCGGTCCACGCAGGAGCAGCAGCTCAGACGGCTCAGCGAGATCTACCACCAGCATCTGACGGGCCTTGAGGTGGTCGTCGTCCTCGACGACGCCTGCGACCCGGAGCAGGTGCGCACCCTCATCCCCGAGCGCTCCGACAGCCTCGTCCTCGTCACCGCCCGCAAACCCCTCGACCTGCCCGAGGACCTGCCCGCGTGGGTGCACCAGCTGCCGGTGGCGGAGCTGGACGCGGCGGGCGCCGAGCAGTTGCTGCGCACCTCCGCGGAGGAGCTGACGGGCCCCTACGACGCGGCGTCCCTGGAGACCGTGCGCGACCTGTGCGGCGGGCTGCCGCTCGCGCTGCGCGCCGCCGGGTCCTCGCTCGGACCGCGCACCCCGCTGGAGCTCGTCAACGACCTCTCCGCGTACGGCCCTCCGGAAGCCTTCGCCCCCGTCGAGCGCGCCCTCTCACTGCGCTACGCCGACCAGGCGGAGCCCGCCCGCCGCCTCCTGCGACGGCTCGCGCTCGCCGGGCGCGCCTCGCTCGGCGCGGCCGCGGCCGCCGCGCTGCTCGCCACCGACGAGGCCGAGGCGGGCCGCCAGCTCACCGCGCTGTCCCGGGCGGGCCTCGTCGACCACGTCCGGGGCGCCCGCTACCGGCTGCACGACCTCGTGCGCTCCTTCGCCCAGGCCCGCCTCGCCGACGAGGAGGAGCCCGGGGAGCGCACCGCCGCGCAGGAACGTCTCATCGTCAGCTACGGCGAGCTCGCCGACTCCGTGATCCGCCTCGTCGACGGCAAGACCTCCACCCGCGCCGACCACTTCGGGCAGCACGGTTTCACGTCCCTGGACTCCGCGCTGCGCTGGCTCGACGACGAGTCGAGCTTCATCACGGCGGCGCTGCGGCACGCCGAGGGCGTGGACCAGCAGGCCGTCCTCAATCTCCTGGGCGCCCTGTGCGACTACTGCCTGCTGCGCGGCGACCTCTACCGCCTCGGTGAGATCAGCGAGTTCGCGCAGTCCCTGGAGAAGGACGGGGCCACCGCCGGAGGGCGGTCCGGGCAGGGCCGGATGGAGCGCAGCGTGCAGTGGCGCACCGGCATCGCGGCTCGCCAGATCGGCGACCTCGACCAGGCCCGCTCCACCCTGTCGTCCGTCGTCGACCTCTACTTCGAGGCCCACCAGGACGCGGGCGCGGCCCGCGCGCTCGGCTCCCTCGGCATCACCCTGCACCACCAGGGCAATCTGTCCGAGGCCGCGGCCCGCCTGCGCGAGGCCCTCGACCTGCAGGTGTCCGACCAGCTCGCGGGCGACCGCGCCTGGACCCTGCACGCCCTGGCCGCCGTCGAACGCGACCGCTCCCGCCTCGGCGAGGCCCAGGACATGCTGCGCACCGCCCTGGTCCTGCACCGCGAGAGCGAGTCCGTGCACGGCGAGGCCTGGGCCCACTTCCAGCTCGGGCAGGTGTGCCTGCGCATGGGCGACGTGCCGCGCGCGGAGGAGGAGTTGCGGCGCGCCCTCGACCTGTACGGCAGCACCCGTGACTCCCGCGGCGAGGCCTGGGCCCTCACCCAGCTCTCCCGGGCCCGGCTCGTCACGGGCGACCCGGCGCCCGCCGTCGACGGCCTGCGCCAGGCCGTCTCCCGGCACCGCGACAACGAGGACGCCCGCGGCGAGGCCTGGTCCCTGTACTACCTCGGCCAGGCCCTGGAGGAGACCGGCGACCTCGAACAGGCCGTCCGCGACCTGGAGCGGGCCCGCACGATGTTCTCCCGCATGCGGGACGTCTACGGCCTCGCCTGCGCCCGCCACCACTCGGCCCGCGTCACCCGCGACCAGCGCGCCGCGCAGACCGGCTCCCTGCGCAACTCCGGCTTCGCCCGCCAGCTCCTGATGGACGCCCGCGCCGACTTCCAGCGCATCGGGGTCGCCCACGGCGAGGGGTGGACGTGCCTGGAGCTGGCCGTCGTCGACGCCGGTAACGCCCGCACGCAGGCCGCGCTCTCCCTCTGCGACGAGGCCATCGCCCTCTTCGCCTCCTACGGCGACCGCCGCGGCGAGGACTGGGCCCACTTCCTGCGCGCCACGCTCCTGCCCTACGCCTCCCCCGGCGGCTGGGAGATCGGCACGGCCGTCGCCCAGGAGGAGCTGGTCCAACTGGCCCGCGCGGTCCATCCGTTGCGGGACGGCAAGCTCGACCAGTACGTCGAGGCGTATCTGTTGCTTCTGGAGCGGGGGGCCGAGCTGGATGCGGGGTGGCAGGCGTGGCGGCTCGGGATGACGCCGGATCGGCATGCCAGGGAGATCATGGGGGTTTCGGTGACTGCGCCTTGAGTGGCGCGCCATAGTGGGGAGTTGAGGGGAACAGGGGCGGGGGTGGGGTTCGTGGAGGGGTGGCTGCCGGAGGATCTGTCGCCGTACGACGGGCCTCGTGAGGTGGCCGAGTTGCCGCCCGCGCTGCGGGCGTTCCTCCAGCCCGGCGGCTGGAACCCCGCGATCCTGGAGCTGTACGGGGCGCCGGGCGCCGAGACGTATCCGCTGGCGGTCCGGCTTGCGCATCTGGCGCGGGACACGGCGGAGGAGGCGGCGCGGTTCACACCCTGCTGGGTGCCTCTCGGCGCCGTGGGCACCACGCCCGATCTCGTCCTGCTGCCGCTCCTGGAGCAGTTGCTCGACGGCCGCCCTCCGCGTTCCTTGTACGACCTGGTGCTGGCCGAGCCCGCCGGGCTTGATGAGGCGCTGGCCTGGCCGTGCCGTGAAATTCTGCGGCACGGACGCCGCCTGGTGGTGCTCGACGGACTGCCCGCCGGGGAGCCCGGGCTCGATCTGCTGCGCATGGTCCACTGGCTTGTGGCGGGCACGGACTCCCGGGTCCTGGCCGTCTCCGAGGCCGTGCACGAGGCGACCGTGGTGCCGTTGATCGCCTACGAGGTGACGGATGGCCCGGAGGGCCGTGCACCCGAGATCAACGCACTGGCCCGGACGCTGCTGAAGTCACTTGAACGCTGGCAGGGCGACGAGGTCAACGCACCGGTGGCAGCCAGGCTGCGCACGGGGCAGTCGCAGCCCGTCGATCAGGTCCGGAGGGCGCTACGGGACCTGTACGCGAGCGGGCTGGTCCAGGCCACGCGGCATGAGTGGTACCGGCTGCGCCCGACCGAGCGCGCAGGGAGCCTCCCCCACCTGGACCTCGACCTCGCCAAGGCGGTGCTCGACGGCACCGCCGACCCGCGCGACGGGGTGGACGCGTATGTCGACCTCGTGGCGCGCCTCACCCGCGCCGGGGCGGAGGAGACCGCCGCCGCCCTGCTCAACCGGCTCGAACCCCAACTGATGGGCCGCCAGGGCCTGTTCAGGCTGCTGCGGCTCAAGCAGTCCCACTGGCACGCGACGGGTCACTGGGAGCCGCTGAAGCTCGTGGCGGCCGCCTCCGCCAGGGAGACCGGCAGCCCTCTGTCCGCTCTGGAAGCCCTGGCCGCCCTCGACTCCTCGCGCGCCGCCGTCCACAAGGCGATCACCCTGCGCCACGCCGGTCTGCTGCGCGAGGCCGCGGACACGCTCGACGCGATCCCCGACGCCGTACCGCCGGACGGCTGGGTGCTGCACACCCGTGCCGCCGTCCAGTGCGACATGGGCCAGCTGCATGGCGCCGACCGGCTGTTGCGCAGCGCCGTGGAGGCGCACCAGGTGCGAGGGGACGCGCGAGGCGAGGCCTGGGCCGTTCACCACTATGGGCGGCTGCGGATGGTCCGGGGCGACCTGGAGGAGGCGCAGAAGCGCCTGGAGGCCGCCCGGCACATGTTCATGGAGCTGGGTGACCTCCAGGGCCAGGCCTGGACGGAGACCGAACTCGGCAGGAACCAAGTGCTGTTCGGCGGCCACGCGGAGGCACTCCACCAGTTGCACAAGGCGCTCGGCCTTCACCTGGTGAACGGCGACACGCGGGGCAAGGGGTGGACCTACCTGTATCTCGCCCTGGCCCACGAGGCCTCCGGGGACCGGGAGGGTGCCACGCCCCTGGCCCGCACGGCGGAGAATGAACTGAGCGCCGTCCCCGATCAGCTGGGCCACGCCTGGGCATTGCACTGTCGCGCGCTCCTGCCGTTCGTCGGCGGCCCGGGATCGCCGACGGCACTGGCACAGCTCCAATCGGCGATGAACCGCTTCCAGATGTCCAGCTGCCTCCACGGCCAGGCTTGGAACACCCTGGAGCTGGCGCAGCTGTGGCGGCGAGGGGAGGGGAGTCCGTTGTCGGCGGCCGGGCTGTACGGGGACGCCGAGCGCCGGTTCGAGGCCATCGGCGACCCCCACGGTCGGGCGTGGGCCATGTCGCTGCGTGCCCACACCCTGGACCACGGCCGCGGCCCCCAACCCATTCCCCTGGCCGTCCGCCACCTCATCCCGGAACCAGGCGCCCCCGCCTCCTTCCCCACCACCCTCTCCCACATCCGCCTCACCCTCCTCGACGACGAATCCACCCCCGGCACCGCATCCCGCATCGCCCTGCGCATCGAACCGGGCCCCGAGCACCCCTGGTCGAGTCCCTCCCCCGCCCTCCCCTGGCTGACAGCCCGCGCCACCCCCCTCACCGCCGCCGACGTCGAGCCCGCGCACGCCCTGACGCTCAAGCCCTCTCCCCACGACCCGGACGGCGCGGAGTTCCTCTTCACACCGCGCAGGGCGGGCCGCCACCGGCTGCTCTTCACCGTGGAGGACTCCGCGACGGCCACCGTCCTCCAGCAGGTCGAGACCTACATCGACGTCACGGACGGCGAGAGCGGTCCGCGGGACGCGCTGTCGCCCGAAGCGCTGCGGAGGGCCTAGGACCGATGGCCCACGAACTCCCGACGCGCGTCACGCACGACCCCAGCCTCGGCTTCACCCGGCTCCCCCGGCATGTGATCCGCCACCCCGACCTGGTCGTCGGCCTCGACGCGCGCCGCGAGGACGAGCCGGTGCAGGCCCGGATGTACGGGCCCGCCGTGCCCTCGCTGAGCGGCTCCGAGCACACGGTGACGCTCAACGTCCGCCCGCGCGAGGTCCGTTCGGTGGCGGCACGGCTGCGGCAGGTGTGGAAGGACGAGTTCGTGGCACTGCAGCCGGTGGACGAGTCCGGCCGCCCCGCCCTCGGCCGCACCCCGCTCCCGTACGCCTCCCTCGTCGACCTGACCGCCGAGCCCGCGGCCGAACTGCGCGCGGCGCTCGCCCGACTGGCCCTGGACGGCACCCAGTTGCTGTACGACGTCCTCCTCGGCGGCGAGTCCGAGGAGCTGAAGCTCTTCCGCGGCTTCCTGACGGACGTCCTCGGCAGCGACCGGCCGCTGCGCGTCCGCTTCCACTCGGACCTCTACCTGCCCTGGCCGATGCTGTCTCTGCCCGCCGCCCCGGACGAAGGCCCGGAGCCGGGCCTCACGGGCCTGTTCGGCCGCTTCCTGGGCTACCGCCACCAGCTCGAACACACCGGCGGCAACGCCTACGCCCGCGTCGCCGACGACCGCGACCCGCCGTCCCGCTCGGCCCCCGCCGTCAGCCTCAACCACGACACGGGCGTCGACGCGGAGGGCCTGACCCGGGCCGCCGACGTCGCCACCGCCCTCGCCGACGGCGGCGACCTCGTCGAACGTACCACCCGTGCCGAACTGGAGCGCGCCCTCGGCGACACCCTGCTCGACGAGCAGCTGATGTACTTCTGGTGCCACGGCCACTTCACCGCGTCCGGCGACGAACCCCCGTACCTTGTACTGAAGTTGACCGACCAGCGGGCCATCGACGCGCACAGCCTGCGCGCCCACCGCCCGCCCCCGCGCTCCTGTGTGCCGTTCCGGCCCTTCGTGCTGCTCAACGCCTGCTACGCGGGGCTCCCCGGCAACGCCGACCTGGCCTACCTCGGCAGGGCCCTGTTCGACGCGGGCGCCAGCGGGATCCTCGGGCCGCAGATCGAGATGCCGCAGCGCTTCGCCGCCGAGTACGCGCTCGCCTTCGTCACCCGCTATCTGACCGGCCGGGAGACGGCGGGCGACATCGCCCACGCCCTGTCCCGGCACTTCGCCGACACCTGCCACAACCCGCTGGGCTTCGCGTACGCCCTGCACAGCGGCATGGACAGCCGCTTGGAGCGCACGGCGTGAACGAGGACGATCCCGACGCCACCGCCGTCACCGTGGTCGACCTCGACGAGACCGGCTGGCCCCTGCGCCCCACCCGCGAAGGACCGCGCCCCGTGCCACCGCCCGGCCTCGACACGTACCTCGCGCAGCGGCTGACCCCGCCGCCCTGGGCGACGGACATCGTCGTGTACGTCCACGGGTGGCAGACCTCGCAGGCGTCGGCGCTGGGGGCGCTGCGGACGCTGATGGGGCTCGTGGAGCGGCAGCGGGGCGAACGGGCGGAGCTGTATCCACGACTCCAGGGGGATGCTTCCGGTCGGCTTCGGGGGAACGCTTCCGGACGACTCCGGGAAGACATCTCCGCGCGCCGGGAAGACACCCCCGCGCACCGAGGCTTCGCCCCGTGGCCGGTCCTGGTCCGCTGGCCGTCGCGCTCCCTGCCCTCCCTCGGCGGCTACCGCCGCATCCGCGACCGCGCCCACGCGATGGGTACGGAGGGGCATGCCGCCCGCGTGATAGCGCAGCTCCTGGGCTATCTGGACGCCCACCGGGGCGACCCGCGCGCCGCACCCGTCCTCGCCGCCCGGGGCGGCCAGTACCTGCACCTCGTCGGGCACTCGTTCGGCTGCCGACTGCTGTGCGAGGCCGTGCAGTGGGCCGCCGCGCCGCCGGGCGGGACGCTGGGGTGGAGCACGCCCGCGCCGCCGGGGCGGCCGTTCACCGTCGACTCGATGCTGCTGTTGCAGATGGCGGCGGCGCGGGACGCCTTCGCGGCCACGTTCACCGCACTCGGGGGCGCGCCGCTGCGCGGCCCCGTCGTGGCGACGTACTCGCAACACGACCGCGCCACCGGCTTCTGGCACCTGCGGGCCGAGAAACGGGCGGGCATCGGGTACGCGGGCATCGGCACGGCCCCCGCCCCTGTCTCGTGCATCCGCATGCGCCCCACGGCCGAGCCGTACCCGCACACCACCCTCGACCACCGCTTCGTCAGCGTCGACGCGAGCGAGGTCTTCGTCCACGGCCGGGGCCCGGCGGGCGCACACTCGGACCACCTGCGCCCGGAGTCGGCACACCTGCTGCTGTCACTGGCGGACCACTCGCGGTGAGCGTTCCAGGACGAGGCGCGGCGTATTTCAGCCCGCCCGGCGCTCAAGGACGAGGCGCGCAGAATTTCAGCCCGACCGGCACTCAAGGACGAGGCGCGCAGAATTTCAGCCCGTCCGGCGTTTGAGGACGAGGCGCGGAGCGCCGACAAACGGGGGTCCGGGGGCGGAGCCCCCGAGAGGGGCGCGCCGGACGACCTGGCCCGGGCGCCCCGCCAGAAGCCTCAGACCCCCTTGGCCCCCTTGGCCCCCTTGTCGCCCACCGCGCCGGAGGCGGGCGTCGCCCCGGACGCGGCGGGCTCGGCGGGCTCGGCGTCCGGGGCGACACCCGAGTCCTCCGAGGCGCCCCCGCCAGACGACTCCTTGAAGTCGACCTTCCCCATGTGCCGGTTCATGGACTTCATCAGTCGCCACACAGCGAGCGCCATCACCGCGAACACGATGAACCCCAGGACCCCGGGGGTCACCTTGTTCTCGTCGACCTCCTTGGCGAGGGGGACGAGGTGCGTCACTGCCAGGCTTGCGCTTCCGCTCATGTCAGGCATTGTCGCGGATGCCCGCGAAGAGGTCGTCCTCGGGGAGGGAGGTATCGACGAGAGACTTCGCGAGCTCGTACTCCTCGGTCGGCCAGACCTCCCGCTGGATGTCCATCGGGACGCGGAACCAGCCGCCGTCGGGGTCGATCTGCGTGGCGTGCGCGATCAGTGCCTTGTCGCGGATCTCATAGAAGTCGGCGCACGGAACGTGCGTGGTCAGCGTGCGCTCGACCCGCTCGAACTCGTCCCAGCGCTTCAGCCACTCCCCGTACGGCGACTCCAGGCCGCGGTCCAGCATGGCCTGGTGCAGCGCCTCGGTGCGCGGCCGGTTGAAGCCCTGGTTGTAGTACAGCTTCTGCGGCGTGAAGACGGGGCCGAACTCGCTCTCCGGGTACTTCTCGGCGTCCGCCGCGCCGTCGAAGGCCACCATCGAGATCTTGTGGGTCATGATGTGGTCCGGGTGCGGATACCCGCCGTTCTCGTCGTACGTCGTGATCACCTGCGGGCGGAACGTACGGATCTGCTTCACCAGCTCCCCGGCCGCCTTGTCGACGTCCTCCAGGGCGAAGCAGCCCTCGGGCAGCGGCGGCAGCGGGTCGCCCTCCGGCAGGCCCGAGTCGACGAAGCCGAGCCACTCCTGCTTGACCCCGAGGATCTCGCGGGCCTCGTCCATCTCCTTCTTGCGCACCTCGTGAATGTGCTCCTGGATGTACGTGTCCCCCTGGAGCTTGGGGTTGAGGATGTCGCCGCGCTCTCCGCCCGTGCAGGTCACGACGAGCACGTCCACCCCTTCGGACACGTACTTGGCCATGGTGGCCGCGCCCTTGCTCGACTCGTCGTCGGGGTGGGCGTGAACGGCCATCAGTCGAAGCTGCTCAGTCAAGACTCGATCCTCAGGTGTCCGGCGCCGGTGCGTGCTGTGGCGCCCTCGGTCATCAGGCGTTGTACGGGGCTTCTATAGTGACGGAACCGGGGGGCGGAAAATTCCGGCATTCCCTGCCCGTCTGGAGGACGATCATGACCGCGGTGAGCGGCGGTGACAGCGGCGGTGTGGCCACGCGCGTTCCGGAGGACCGCTACGGCAGGTCCGCGGACGAGCGCGCCGACCGCACGCTGAAGATCGTCGGCTCCGTCCTCGGCGTGCTGCTGCTGGGTGTGGTCGGCTGGATCGGGTACGGCTCGATCTCCGCCGGGTCCAAGCTCAGCGGCGAGATGATCAAATTCGACGTGGTGTCCGACAAGGCCGTCGAGGTGCACCTCGAAGTGCGCAAGGACGCGGATGCGAACGGCTACTGCACGCTCCGCTCCCAGGCCGAGAACGGCGCCGAGGTGGGCCGCGCCGACTTCCGCTTCGATCAGGACAAGGGGCGCGTCGACAAGGTCGTCACGCTGCGCACGGCCGAGCGCGCCACCAGCGCGGAGCTCGTCGGCTGCCACGCCGACTGACGGCACGCACGGACGCGGCGACACGCCCCACTGCTCCCGGCGCCCACGCGCTCACCTGCGCTAACACATTTCTGATGGCTTATGTCCTCCCCCTCAGGCACCGAAATTGTTAGGCTCGTGGTTTCGCCCACCCGTTAGGGAACATCCTTCTGGGTAGGGCGATGCTTTGTATTCCCAGTACCTACGAGGAGCACCTGTGACCCAGACCAGCGACAACGTCACCTGGCTGACCCAGGAGGCGTACAACCAGCTCAAGGCCGAGCTGGAGTACCTGTCTGGTCCTGCGCGCACCGAGATCGCGGCCAAGATCGCGGCGGCGCGTGAGGAGGGCGACCTGCGCGAGAACGGCGGGTACCACGCGGCCAAGGAGGAGCAGGGCAAGCAGGAGCTCCGCGTCCGCCAGCTGACCCAGCTCCTGGAGCATGCCAAGGTCGGTGAGGCGCCGGCGGAGGACGGCGTCGTCGCCCCCGGCATGGTCGTCACGATCGCCTTCGACGGCGACGAGGACGACACGGTGACCTTCCTGCTCGCCTCCCGGGAGTACGCGAGCGGCGACATCGAGACGTACTCGCCGCAGTCACCGCTCGGCAGCGGCGTCAACGGCAAGAAGATCGGCGCGGACGCCCAGTACGAACTGCCGAACGGCAAGCTGGCCTCCGTCAAGATCCTCGAGGCCAAGCCGTACCAGGGCTGAGTCCCCGCGGACCGGGGCGCGAGCCCCTCGGAACACCCGAAGACCCCCGGCGCGATCCGCGCCGGGGGTCTTGTGCGTCGCGGGTGTCACCTGCATTCGAGGTAGATGCCGCCGGACTGCTTCACATCCACCCTGTTGTTGGTCCTGGTGCCCGACAGGAAGGTCTTGAAGGCACCGCGGGTGGGGCACTTCACGGACGTGTTGATGCTGCCCAGCGAGCTGGGCGACACGTTCTGGCACTTGTTGGTGAGCTGCACCCAGCCGGAGAGCGTCTGCCCGAGCAGCGAGACGCAGACCTTCTTGTAGCCCTCGTAGAACCCGTTGCCCCAGACCTTGCCGTTCTGGACCTTCGGTGTGTACGCGATCAGTTCCAGCTCCTGGGCCGCGGCCGACGACTGGGACGCCGCCCCCATCACCATTCCGGCCGCCATCACGGCCGCGGCCGCGCTCATCCGCGCCTTGGACACCTTCGACATGGACTTCCCCTCGCTCTGTCGGTCGGTCGCGCCCGTGATGGTCACCTGCACTTGACGAAGCGCGGCGCCGAGTCCTTGATGTCCTTGCGGTTGTTGGTCCGGGTGCCCGAGAGCAGGGTCCGGAAGATGCCCTCCCGGGGACACTTGGCGCCGACGCTGATGCTGCCCAGCGAACTGGGCGACACGTTCTGGCACTTGCTCGTCACCGGGATCGGCGGGATGGTCCCGAGGCTCTCCTGGAGCAGCGTGACGCAGACCTTCTTGTAACCCTCGTAGAACCCGCTGGCCCACACCTTGCCGTTCTGCGCCTTGGGCTGGTACGCCACCAGCTCCAACTCCTGGGCCGCGGCCGACGACTGGGACGCCGCCCCCGTCACCATCGCGGCCGCCATCACGGCCGCGGCCGCCCCCATCCGCACCTTCGACATGGTCTTCCCCTCGTTGGCTGTACGTCGGTCGGCCGGACCGGCCGGGGCGCGCCACCCGGACGTTCTCGGCGTCTGTAGCCTCCAGCCCCGCGCTCCCCGGCAGTACCCCCCGCCCAGGGGATCTTTTCGCGCCACGCCCGACGCACTTTCGTGCCGATGGTTCATGTTCATGTCACTCGGAGTTCACCTTCCGCGTCGCACCATCTTGGGCGTATGCAGCCTGATCACGTAGTCACTGCCGTGATGGACCACCGGCTGCGCACTCACCACGGGGAAGCAGTGAGACACGGGGGTCAACTGTGATTTCGGTCGGTGTCATCGCGCGCGGCGGACCGGAACGGGCGGAGCTGCGTGCCGCCCTGGAGGCGGAGGGGCGGCATCTGATCGTCGCCGAGGACGAGCCGGGCCGGGAGGTGGCGCTCGTGCGCCGCGCCCGGCCCCGGGTGGTCGTGGTCAGCCAGGGCGACGAGGAGTCGGCGGCCGCCGCGCTGCACCGGCTCGCCGCCGCGCCCGCGCCGGTGGCCGTCCTGCTGCTCGCCGGACGGTTCACCTGCGGCGGCCTTCGCCGGATCCTGTCCTGCCGTCCGGCGGGCGTCCTGCACCGGGCCACCGCGGCCGCCCATCTGCCGTGGGCGGTCGGCGCGGCCGCCGCGGGCGGTCCCGTCCTCGGCCCCGAGCTGGTCGACGTGGTGGCCGGTGCCTGTCCGTGCCCCGGCTGCGCCCCGTCGGCGCGGGACGAGGCCCGGGCCCTCCTCGCCACCCTGTCCACACGCGAGCTCGAAGTGCTCGAACTCGTCGGCGAGGGCCTGTCGAACCCGCAGATCGCCGCCGCCCTCACCATCAGCTCCGACACCGCCAAGGACCACGTCGGCAGCATCTGCGGCAAGCTCGGCATCCGGGGCAGGCTGCAGGTGGCCCGCGTCGCCTGGCAGGCGGGGCTCACCGGGCGACGGACCCCCGCGGACGGCCGGGTGCACGCCGCCTGCGGGTGACCGGCGGCCGGGGTGTCAGGCGGCCGCCGAGCGGTACTTGCGCACCGCGAGCGTGCGGAAGACCACCAGGATCAGGATCGACCAGAGCACCGAGGCCAGGACCGGGTGCTGCATGGGCCAGGCGTCCGGCGTCTTGAAGCCGGGCGGCAGATTGCCGAACAGCTCGCGGCACGCCTGCACGGTGGTGCTGAACGGGTTCCACTCGGCGATGTGCCGGAAGAACGTCGGCAGGTTGTTGGAGTCGACGAAGGCGTTCGAGATGAACGTCAGCGGGAAGAGCCAGATGAGCCCGCCGGAGGTCGCGGCCTCCGGTGTGCGCACCGACAGGCCGATCAGGGCTCCGATCCACGAGAAGGCGTACCCGAGCAGGAGCAGCAGGGCGAAGCCCGCGAGGATCTTGCCGAAGTTCTCATGGGTGCGCCAGCCGATGAGGAGCGCGACCAGGGCCAGCACGACCAGGGTCAGAGCGGTCTGCACCAGGTCCGCCACGGTGCGGCCGGTGAGGACGGCGCCGCGCGCCATGGGCAGCGAGCGGAAGCGGTCGATGAGGCCCTTGTGCATGTCGTCCGCGATACCGGCGCCCGCACCGGCCGTGGCGAAGGTGACCGTCTGGGCGAAGATTCCGGCCATCAGGAACTCGCGGTAGTCCTGCGACGAGAGCGAGCCGCCGACCTGGATGGACCCGCCGAAGACGTACGTGAACAGGACCACGAACATCACCGGCTGGATCAGGCCGAAAAGCACCATCTCGGGGATCCGGGACATCCTGATCAGATTCCGGCGGGCGATGACCAGGGAGTCGCGGACGGACTTGCCGATGCCGCCCGCGGGTCTGGGGGCGGGAGCGGTGCGCGTGACGGCACTCACGAGGCGGCCTCCTTCTGGTGCTTGTCCTTGGCGACGGCCGCGCCGTTCGCGCCGTTCGCGCCGTTCTCTTCGTCCTTGACCTCGGCCAGGTGGCCCGTCAGGGAGATGAACACGTCGTCGAGCGTGGGGCGGCGCAGGCCGATGTCGTCGATCTCGATGCCGCGGGTGTCGAGTTCGCGGATGACCTCGGCGAGCAGCTTCGCGCCGCCGGTGACGGGGACGGTCAGCTTGCGGGTGTGCCGGTCGACGGTGGCCTCGCCCTTGCCGAAGCCGGTCAGGACCTCGACGGCGGTCGTGATGTGGTCCGGCTCGTGCACCACGACCTCGACGCGCTCGCCGCCGATCTGGGCCTTGAGCTGGTCGGCGGTGCCGCGGGCGATGACGCGGCCGTGGTCCACGACGCAGATGTCGTGCGCCAGGTGGTCGGCCTCCTCCAGATACTGCGTGGTCAGCAGGAGGGTGGTGCCGCCGGCGACGAGCTCCTGGATGACCTCCCACAACTGCTGGCGGTTGCGCGGGTCCAGGCCGGTCGTGGGCTCGTCCATGAACATCACCGGCGGCGACACGACGAGGGCGGCGGCGAGGTCGAGGCGGCGGCGCATACCGCCCGAGTACGTCTTGGAGGGGCGGTCCGCCGCGTCCGCGAGATTGAAGCGCTCGAGCAGCTCGCCCGCCCGTTCCTTGGCCTCCTTGGCCCGCATCTCGTAGAGCTGGCCGACCATCTGGAGATTCTCACGGCCTGTCAGATACTCGTCCACGGCGGCGAATTGGCCGGAGAGGCCGATGGAGCGCCGCACTTCGTTCGGATGCTTCAGGACGTCGATCCCGGCGACGAACGCCTTGCCGCTGTCGGGGGTGAGGAGTGTGGTCAGACAGCGGACCGCCGTCGTCTTTCCCGCGCCGTTCGGCCCGAGGAGGCCGAGGACGGTGCCTTCCGGGACATCGAGATCGACGCCGTCCAGAGCCTTTACGTCACCGAAGGTCTTCACGAGACCTTCGGCGTAGATGGCGCCTGGCATAGGGTCTCCCATGTTTTGGGTGGTTTCCTAGCGAAAAGCTTAGGATCGCCGGGTTCCGATCGCCCGGCTCTCAGTGGCGTGAGTCACAACACTAACGCGATACATCGCGTCACTCAACGCATTCGGCGAATCTTGCGAAAACCGACGGGGCACGGGATCCGCCGCACGCCCCCCGCGTCGTCCGCGCGCCCTCCCGGGCACACGTGACGTACCCGGCGTCATTCGATCAACGTGCCCCGCGTCAGCCGACGGCTGTGCCCCGGCATCGGCCGATCGACGTGCTCCTACGTCAGCCGATGACCGTGTACCCGGCGTCCCGCAACGCCGTCGCGACCTCCGCGCAGTGCTCCGGACCCTTGGTCTCCAACTGCAGCTCCACCTCCGCCTCCGTGAGCCCGAGCCGGGGGTCGGTCCGCACATGGCTCACGTCGAGGACGTTGGCGTCGACCGCCGACAGCACCCCGAGCAGGGTCGCCAGGGCGCCCGGCCGGTCCGTCAGACGCAGCCGCAGCGACAGATAGCGGCCCGCCGCCGCCATGCCGTGGCGCAGGATGCGCTGCATCAGCAGCGGGTCCACATTGCCGCCGGACAGGAGCGCGACGACCGGGCCCTCGAAGGCCCGCGGATCTCTCAGCAGCGCCGCCACCGGGCTCGCGCCCGCGGGTTCGACGACCATCTTGGCCCGCTCCAGGCAGAGCAGCAAGGCACTCGACAAGTCGTCCTCGGAGACCGTGACGACGTCGTCCACGAGCTCCTCGACGAGCCGGAACGGCACGTCTCCGGGGCGACCCACCTTGATGCCGTCCGCCATGGTCACGGGGTTGTCGATCGACGTCGGACGTCCCGCGGCCAGCGAGGGCGGGTACGCCGCCGCGCCCGCCGCCTGCACCCCCACCAGGCGCACGTCCGGACGCAGCGACTTCACCGCGACCGCGATGCCCGCGGCGAGGCCGCCGCCGCCCACGCCGACGACGAGCGTGCGCACCTCCGGGCACTGCTCCAGGATCTCCAGGCCGACGGTGCCCTGCCCGGCGACGATGTCAGGGTGGTCGAAGGGGTGGATGAAGACCGCGCCCGTCTCGCGCGCGTAGTCCTGCGCGGCGG
Source organism: Streptomyces sp. NPDC127108 (assembly GCF_042677545.1). NCBI lineage: Bacteria > Bacillati > Actinomycetota > Actinomycetes > Kitasatosporales > Streptomycetaceae > Streptomyces > Streptomyces sp. NPDC127108. Next base: position 107,180 of record NZ_JBHXTE010000031.1, read on the forward strand.
CCAGCGTCTCGTCGACAACGTTGCCCCGCAGCCGGACCTCCGCGCCGTAGTCCCGGGTCGCCGCGACCTTCGGCAGCGGGGCCCCGGCCGGCATGAACACCGTGGCGCGGACGCCCAGCAGGGCGGAGGCGAGGGCCACGCCCTGCGCGTGGTTCCCGGCGCTGGCCGCGACGACTCCGGCGGCCCGCTCCTCGGGCAGCAGCCCGGAGATGCGCACGTAGGCGCCGCGGAGCTTGAACGAGCCGGTCCGCTGGAGGTTCTCGCACTTCAGGTGCACCGGCGCGCCGACCAGTTGCGACAGGTGCCTGCTGCCTTCCATGGCGGTGACCCTGGAGACGCCGACGAGCATCTTCTGGGCGCCCCGTACGTCGTCGAGCGTGACAGCGGGAAAGGAGCGAGTCGTGCGGTAGCTCATGACTGCAGTCTCGCAGTTCACGCCCGTCCCCTCCCGGCGTGACCAAGCGGCGAGACGGGTTTGCGCAGCGCCGGTACGGGTAGCGCCCGGGCCGCGTACCCTGTCCCCCAACCCACCACCCTTCCCATGAAGTGAGCCCCCGGCCATGCCCACAACTCCGGACATGACGACCGCCAGCGATCCCGGCCTCCTCGATACGCTGCAGCACCAGGTTGCGGTGTTCGCACGGCGTGCGGAGCAGACCCGCCTCGGCGGCGTCGGACAGGTCCGCAACTCCATGGACCGCGCCGCGTACCTGCTGCTCAACCGCCTCGACAAGGAAGGTCCCATGGGCGTCAAGGCGCTCGCGGCGAGCATGGGCATCGACTCGTCGACCGTGACCCGTCAGGTCGCGCCCCTGGTCGACACCGGCCTGGTCAAGCGCACCTCCCACCCCGAGGACGGCCGTGCCGTCGTCCTCCAGCTGTCCCCGCGCGGACAGGCCCGCCTCGACGAGGTCCGCTCCTCACGGCGCGAGCTGATGGCGGAGCTCACGCAGGACTGGGCTCCGGCTGAACGCGAGAGCTTCACCGCGCTCCTGACCCGCTTCAACACCGCGCTCTCGGCACGGCAGTCGTCCCAGGCCGTACCGGACTCCGTCACTCCGACCGACTCCTGAGCCACCGGCCGCGGTACGCCGACCACCGCGGCCGGGCGCAGGGCGGCAGTGTCCGCTCGCGCAGGGCTCTTGACCTGGGCACCGTGCCTGGCCTCAGATGAAACCGAGTCCCCCTACGCCGGACGGCGGGAGGCACGGTGCGAGAGCGGCAGGCCGCCCAACAGGCCCGCCGTGCCCGGGAGTTCCAGGCGTTCGTCGCGGGCGCGGCAGGGCGTCTCCTGCATGCCGCCACGCTGCTCACCGGTGAGCGTCCTGACGCCAACCCGCGCGCGCGGGCGCTGCTCACGGCCGCGCTCGCGTCCACGTACGCCTCCTGGGACAGGCTGCGCGGCGAGGATCCGTACGACCGCACCCGCACGGTCCTCGTCGTCCGCTTCGCGCGGGGCGCCTGGCGGCGCTCCCGCGGGCGCGGTGGGCTGCTCGCCCGGCTGTCCCCGCAGGAGCGGCTCGTCCTCGTCCTTCGCCTGTACGAGGGCGTCGCCGAGGAGCAGACGGCGGCGCTGCTCGGCCTCGCCGTGGAGCGGGTGCGGGTGCTGTGCGCCCGGGCCGTCGCCGCGGTGCTGCATCCGCCGCGGGGGCCGGCGCCCGCCGCACCCGCCGTGCCGCCCGGTGCCCCCCTCGGGAAGGCGGCCCCGTCATGAGCCAGCAGGAGCGGCGGGAGGCCGTCGTACGGGGGATGCTCGACGCCGAGGGGCCCGTGTCGGTACCGCCCGACCTGCACGCGGACGCGGTGCGGCGCGGGGCCCGGATGCTGCGGCGGCGCACCGTCGTGCGGCGGCTGCTGTGGCTCCTCCTGCTCGTCGCCGTCATCGCGTTCACCGTCTGGGCGGCCGAGACCCAACCCTGGGTGGAGCCCCCCTCGAACCGCACCCCGCCCCTGACCAGCTGGTAGGGCTGCTGCGGGCCGGGAACCCCTGCTGGCACAGGGGAACGTCGGTCACCCGCTGTGGGCGGCCGGGCAGCCAGGGGCGGCCGGGGAGACCCCCGACCGCCCCATGCCGCCGAAGCGCCCGCGCGCCTAGCCCAGCGCCTGCTGCAGGTCCGCCAGCAGGTCGTCCGCCGACTCGATGCCCACGGAGAGGCGGACCAGGTCGGCCGGGACCTCCAGGGCGGAGCCCGCGACGGAGGCGTGGGTCATGCGGCCGGGGTGCTCGATGAGCGACTCGACGCCGCCGAGGGACTCGCCGAGGGTGAACAGGCGAGCCCGGTCGCAGACCGCGACGGCCGCCTCCTCGCCGCCCTCGACCTGGAAGGACACCATTCCGCCGAAGGACTTCATCTGCTTGGCGGCGATCTCGTGGCCGGGGTGCGAGGCGAGCCCCGGGTACAGCACCTTCGTCACGCGCGCGTGCCGCGTGAGCATGTCGACGACGCGCTCGGCGTTCTCGCTGTGCCGGTCCATGCGGACGGCCAGCGTCTTGATGCCCCGCAGGACGAGCCAGGAGTCGAAGGGCCCGGCGACGGCACCCATCGCGTTCTGGTGGAACGCCAACTCGTCGCCGAGCTCGGCGTCGTTGACGACGAGGGCGCCGCCGACGACGTCGGAGTGGCCGCCCATGTACTTCGTCATGGAGTGCACGACGACGTCCGCGCCGAGGGCGAGCGGCTGCTGGAGGTAGGGGCTGGCGAAGGTGTTGTCGACGACGAGCTTCGCCCCGGCCTCGCGGGCGATCTGGGCGACGGCCTCGATGTCGGTGATGCCGAGCAGCGGGTTGGAGGGGGTCTCCACCCACACGGCCTTCGTGCGCGGCGTGAGCGCGGCCCGCACCGACGCCGGGTCGGAGGTGTCGGCGACCGACCACTCCACGCCCCAGCGCGAGACGACCTTGGCGAACAGGCGGAACGTCCCGCCGTACGCGTCATTGGGGATGACGACGTGGTCACCGGGGCCGAGCAGCGTACGCAGCAGGCAGTCCTCGGCGGCGAGGCCGGAGGCGAAGGCGAGGCCGCGGCGGCCGCCTTCCAGGGCGGCGAGGTTCTCCTCCAGGGCGGTGCGCGTCGGGTTGGCGCTGCGGCTGTACTCGTAGCCGCCGCGGAGTCCGCCGACTCCGTCCTGCTTGTACGTGGACACCTGGTAGATGGGCGGGACGACGGCGCCGGTGAGCGGGTCGGCGGTGTTGCCCGCGTGAATGGCGACGGTCTCGAAATTCTGGCTGCTGTGCGAGTCACTCATGCGGCCTGAGCGTAATGCGGCGCGACGCCCGGGGCCGGGCGGGGCGAGTGGTGGCCGGGGTCCGGCGCCGCAGGTTGACCGGCGGGGGCGGCCAGGTTGGCCAATTGTCACAGGCGTCTGGTTCGCTTGTACGTATGGAGATTCTCTGGGTCCTGATGGCAGTGGTCATGATCGGGGCGGTTCTCGGGCCGGTCCTGCTGCGCAGGCGCGGCGGAATCCGCCAGGTGCACCCGGGCGCCCCGGACGCGGCGGACCCGGCGAACTACGGCTTCGCGCGCCAGGAGGAGCTGGACATCCGCATGCCGGGGCCGGACGCGGACCTGATCGAGGTCCTCGACCTGGTGCAGCGCACGCAGGACTGGCGTGCCGCGTCGCAGTTGCTCGCCGGGACGGAGGTGCACGGTGAGCAGCGGTGGCAGCGTGTGCAGGCGTTCGCGGGCGCGGCGTCCCTGGAGCTGGCGCAGCGGCCGGGCGGGGTCAGTGACACTCCCGGCGGGCAGTGGCTGCGGGTGTGGCGTGCGGAGGCCCCGAAGGACGCGGGCGGTGCGGCCGTGCACGCGGAGTTCCTGGTGCAGCAGGCCTGGCGCTCCTCGACGGCGGGGACGGACGAGTTCCGGATCATCCTGGAGGAGGCGAAGGAGGCCTGCGGCCAGGCCGCGCTGCTCTCCCCCGGGGACCCGATTCCGTACATCGTCGAGCTGTCGATCGCCCGCGGCATGGCGTACCCGCGCGCGGACTTCGAGCAGCTGTGGCTGAAGATCCTGGACCGCGCCCCGGCCCACATGGGGGCGCATCTGGCGGCGCTGCACTACTGGTGCGAGAAGTGGCACGGCACCCGCGAGGAGGCGTACTCCTTCGCGGAGGCCGCGGCGGCCCGCGCCCCCAAGGGCTCCCTGCTCTCCGCGCTCCCCCTGTTCGCGGTGTACGAGCACCTGCCCGAGGTGAACCTGGTCCGCGGGTTCTACCAGAGCGAGGTCGTCACCAAGGCCATCGAGGGCGCCAAGTTCGCGGTGCACTCCGCCCGCCCGGACGACCCGATGCTGGCCCACGTCCGCCATCTCCTGGTCTTCTTCCTGGTGCGCTGCGAGCGCTGGGGCGAGGCCATGGACCAGCTGATCCACGTCGACGGCCACGTCGGCGCCCTCCCCTGGACCCTGTCCCCCGACCCGGCCGCGGACTACGCGGTCTACCGCGCCCTGGCCGTCGCCGGCTACGAGGCCAACGGCGGCAGCCCGGCCACGCTGCCGCGCTGACCGGCAGGAATGCCGGACCCCGTAGCGGCGTTCTTACTACTTGCCGCCGCCTACTGGCCGCCGCCCGGCCCGCCACAAGGAGTGAAACCCCATGATCTTCGGCCGCACGCCCGTCCTCCCCACGCCCGAGGAGGCCCTGAAGGGCCGCGAGACGCCCGAGTTCGAGGTCCCCTCCCGGCACACGGTGCTCGGCAACGCCCTGCTCGGCCCCTACCCCGAGGGCCTGGAGGTCGCGGACTTCGGCCTCGGCTGCTTCTGGGGCGCCGAGCGCAAGTTCTGGCAGACCGACGGCGTCTGGACGACCCTCGTCGGCTACCAGGGCGGCTACACCCGGAACCCGTCCTACGAAGAGGTCTGCTCCGGCCTGACCGGCCACACGGAGGTCGTCCGCGTGGTCTTCGACCCCACGAAGGTCACGTACGCCGAGCTCCTCAAGCTCTTCTGGGAGTCCCACAACCCCACCCAGGGCTTCCGCCAGGGCAACGACGTGGGCACCCAGTACCGCTCCGCGATCTACACCCACACCCCCGCCCAGGAGACCACCGCCACGGCCTCCCGCGACGCCTACCAGCAGGTCCTCACGGCAGCGGGCCACAGCGAGATCACCACAACGGTCCTCCCCGCAGCCGACCGCACCTTCTGGCCCGCCGAGGCCTACCACCAGCAGTACCTGGACAAGAACCCCGACGGCTACTGCGGCATCGGCGGCACGGGCGTGAAGCTGGGCGACCCCTTCGAGACGAACTGGGGCGTGTCCTGCCCGACGGGGATCGCCCCGGCCCCGGAGACGTCACAGCAGTAGGCGCCGGGAAGCATCGCCCACCCACACGGCCCGCCAAGGACCCCCATGCCCCACGCCTACGCCCCCGACGGCACCGCCCTGCACTACGAACTCCGGGGCTCCGGTGAGCCGTTGGTGTTGTTGAGCGGGCAGTCCAACGACCGGCACTGGTGGGATCCGGTGGTCGAGGACTTCGCCGCCGTGTTCACCGTCGTCACGGTGGACTGGCGGGGGACGGGGGACAGTGATCGGCCCGACACCGACACGTACAGCACGCGGGGGTTCGCCGATGATGTCGTCGCCGTGCTCGATGACGCGGGGATCGGGCGGGCCCGTGTGTACGGGACGTCGATGGGCGGGCGGGTCGCGCAGTGGATCGCTGCGGAGTTTCCGGAGCGGGTGGAGCGGCTCGTGCTCGGGTGTACGTCGCCGGGGGCGCCGCACGGTGTCGAGCGCGGGCCCGAGGTGCGGCGGGCGCTCACACAGGGTGATCCGGCGGCGGCGCGGCGGGCGCTGCTCGAGCTGATGTACACGCCCGCGTGGATCGACGCCCAGGAGGCGGCCGGTCGGCGGGAGTTCGGCACGCTCGGCGATCCGTCGATGCCCGCGCACGCCCGCCGCCGCCATCTGCGGGCCAGCGCCCGGCACGACGCGTGGGACGCGCTCGTCCGGATCAAGGCGCCGACGCTCGTCGTGCACGGGAGCGACGACGCCTTCAACCCCACCGCCAACGCGCCCCTGCTCGCGCGGCGCCTGCCGGACGCCCGGATGCGGCTCGTCCCGGGCGCGCGGCACGCCTACTTCGAGGAGTTCGCGGACGTGGCCACGCCTCTGGTGCTCGGATTCCTGCGCGACGGCGAGGCGTGAGGCGGAGGGGAGGGCGTGGGGGCCCGAAGTCGGGGCGGCCGGCCGCCCGGCAGTGCTACTCCCCCGACCCGTACGCCCGCGTGATGATCTCCAGCTTGTGGCCGTCCGGGTCGTCCCAGTACACCCCGCGGCCGCCGTCGTTCGTGTTGATCTGGTTCTCCTGCTTGTGGTACGGGTCCGCCCAGTAGGTCAGGCCCCGCTCCTTGATGCGGCCGAAGATCGCGTCGAACTCGTCCTCGGAGACGAGGAACGCGTAGTGCTGGGGCACCAACGGGCCGCCGTCGCCCTCGTAGTAGTCGAGCGTGACGCCGTTGGGGATCTCCACGGGGATGAACGGGCCGTACTGCGGGCTGACTTCGAGCCCCAGGATGTCGGCGAGGAACTGCGCGGACGCCTTCTTGTCCGTGGCCGCCACAATCGTGTGGTTCAGCTCGATGGTCATCGTGCGGACCTCCTCGTAGTCCGGCCGGTGCCACTCTGCCCGGCCTCGCGGTGGGTGACGTGTGTGCCTGACATCCACCACGCTACGTTCGGCCGCCCGGCCCGACATCGGTCAGCGGTTCGGCGCGCGCTGCGCATTGCGCCCTAGGCCGCTGGTCCCAGACGAAATCCGGTCAGGGGGCGGCGATGGCGCGTACGCCCCAGGCCGCCGGCCCCCAGGCCGGGCCGTCCCACCAGGTCAGATCGTCGCCGCGTCGATCACGAAGCGGTAGCGCACGTCGCTCGCGAGCACCCGCTCGTACGCCTCGTTGATCTGCTCGGCCGAGATCAGCTCGATCTCCGCGCCCAGGCCGTGCTCGGCGCAGAAGTCCAGCATCTCCTGGGTCTCCTGGATGCCGCCGATGCCGGAGCCCGCGAGGCTCCTGCGGCCCAGGATCAGGGAGAAGAGGTTGAGCGACACGGGCTCCTCGGGGGCGCCCACGTTCACGAACGCGCCGTCCGTCTTCAGGAGGCCGAGGTACTTGTCCAGGGGCAGCGGCGCCGACACCGTGGAGACGATCAGGTCGAGGCTGCCCGCGAGCTGCTCGAAGGTGGCGTCGTCGCTGGTCGCGTAGTAGTGGTCGGCGCCGAGGCGCAGGCCGTCGTCCTTCTTGCGCAGGGACTGCGACAGGACGGTCACCTCGGCGCCCATGGCGTGCGCGATCTTGACGGCCATGTGGCCGAGACCGCCGAGCCCGACGACGGCGACCTTCTTGCCGGGGCCCGCGTTCCAGTGGGCCAGCGGGGAGTACGTGGTGATGCCCGCGCACAGCAGCGGCGCGGCCACGTCCAGGGAGAGGCCGTCGGGGATGCGGAGGGTGAAGGCCTCGTCGACGACGATGCGGGTGGAGTAGCCGCCGTAGGTGGGCCGGCCCTCCTTGTCGAGGGCGTTGTACGTCTGGATGTTGCCCTTGGCGCAGTACTGCTCCAGGCCCGCCCTGCAGTTCTCGCACTCGCGGCAGGAGTCGACCATGCAGCCGACGCCGACGCGGTCACCGACCTTGAACCTGGTGACGTCGGCGCCGACCTCCGCCACCACACCGGCGATCTCGTGGCCGGGCACCATCGGGAAGATGCCCTCGCCCCAGCCGTCGCGGGCCTGGTGGATGTCGGAGTGGCAGATGCCGGCGTACTTGACGTCGATCAGGACGTCCGAGGCGCCGACGGGGCGGCGCTCGATGGTGGTGCGGGCCAGCGGAGCCTTGGCCGAGGGGGCTGCGTAAGCGGGGACGTTCATGGTCTGTGCGGTCATGCCATCGACGCTGCCACCTGCGAAAAGACCTACCCAGCCCTCCGTTGTGCCTACGTCCGGCGGGCCTACCACGGGCCGTCCTACGCCTGCCCTGCCTACCACTGGCAGTGTCAGGCTGCCGCGCCGGTGAGACGGAATACTGGACATCATGGACGACAACGCGCCCACCCCCCGGCGGCAGCCGGAGACCCTCGACCCGCGCGCCGAGCTGAGCGAGTTCCTGCGCACCCGCAGGGCCCGGCTGCAGCCGCACGACGTCGGCCTGCCCAGCTTCGGGCGGCACCGGAGGGTGCCGGGGCTCAGGCGCGAGGAGCTGGCGCAGCTGGCCGGGGTGTCGGTGGCGTACTACACCCGGCTCGAGCAGGGCAACGGCCGCAACGTGTCGGGCGAGGTCCTGGACGCCATCGCGCGCGCCCTGCGCCTGAGCGACGCCGAGCACGCGCACCTCACGCACCTGGCGCGGCCGACCGCCCACAAGAAGAAGAAGGCGACCCGGCCCCAGCACCTGCGGCCCGCGGTGCGGCACCTGATGGACGCCATGGACGGCGTGCCCGCCTACGCCCTGGGGCGGCGCTCGGAGATCCTCGGCTGGAACCGGATGGCGGCTGCGCTCTTCGGCGACTGGGGGCTGCTTCCACCCGAGGAGCGCAACTGGGCGCGGCTCACGTTCCTGAGCGAGGACATGCGGACGCTGTTCGACGAGACGTGGCAGCAGAAGGCCTCGGACATGGTCAGCTTCCTGCGGATGGAGGCGGGCTGCTATCCGAACGACCCGCTGCTTTCCGCCCTGGTGGGCGAACTCTCCGTGAAGAGCGAGGAGTTCAGGCGGCTGTGGGCCGAGCACGACGTGCGCGAGAAGGGCCACGGCGTCAAGCGCCTGCGGCACCCCCTGGTCGGCGAGCTGACCCTGTCGTTCGAGTCCATGCGCCTGCCCGACGACTACGAACAGACCCTGGTGACGTACCACGCGGAGCCGGGCTCTCCGTCGGCGGAGGGCTTGCAGCTGCTGGCCAGCTGGGGCGTGGACGCGGTGGCCCCGGCGGCCCGCCGCGAGGTGCCGTAGGCCCTAGTCCGCCACGCCCAGGTCCCGCCGCATCAGCTCCCGCATCCGCGCCAGCCTCGGCTCGGCCTCCTTGAGGTCCACCAGGCAGCCCGGCGCGGTCTCGCCCTCGTGCGGTGCGCCGCGGTCGATGCGCTTGGCGGCCGCGTCGATCCCGGCAAGGACCTTGTTGAGCTCGCGGGAGGCGTCGAGGATCCGCTCGGGGACGATCATCTGGGCCTCGGCGTAGCGGTCGCGGTAGTCCCGGCGGGCCTCTTCGAGCTGTTCGCGGTTCTGGTCGGTGTAGACACCGTCGCGGATGCGGTGCAGGGCGTCCTTGAGGAGCGTGTGGAAGCGCTCGGAGGCACGGTTCATCGCCGTGTACGCCCCTCGGCGCTCCTCGAAGTTCAGGCGCCGCTCGGCCCGTTCGGCCTCCGCCACCCGCTCCTTGGACTGGAGGCGCTGCGGCAGGACGGCGCCGAGCAGGGTGCCGACGATGCCGACGACGGCGGTGAGCATCGTGGCCAGGAACGCGGACATGGGCGGACCCTATCCCCGGCGTGCGCCTGCGCGTCCGGCCGGGTGGGACATGCCCGGCCGGACGCCCGCGATCAGGGCTGGTACGGCGGCGCCGCGCCCCAGTTCCACAGCGGGACGGGCTGGCTGGTGGGGCGGGCCGCGTCCGGGCCGGAGAAGTAGACCGCGAGGCGCGTGCCCCACTCGATGTACGCGAGGAACGCCGAGCGGAACTCCGCGTCCGTCGGCAGCCCCGCCTCGTCCGCCGCGTCCTGGATGAGGTTCACCCAGCGGCGCCGCTGGGGCTCCGTGATGCCCTTGCCGAAGTGCTTGCCGACCATGTGGGCGTGGGCGCCCTCGCCGCCGTGCTCCCCGGAGTACGCCGCCGGGCCGCCGAAGACCTCGCCGAGCCACTGCGCGACGTGCGCGGCGTGCTCGGGGGCGAGGCCCGCGAAGACCGGGGCGAGCAGGTCGTCGGCGAGCACCTTCTCGTAGAAGACCTCGGTGAGGCGGTCGAAGCGCTCGGCGCCGCCCGCCCACGCGTACAGCGTCGGGGTGGAGGCGCCTGAGCCGCGTACGGACGTCGGGGTGTAGTGCCGCATCTCCTCGATGTTCTCGACGTACGGACGTATGTGCGCGAAGAAGTCCTTGAACTGCTGGGAGGATCTGAAGCCCTCCAGGTGGTCTTTCGTGGACGTCCAGGTGATCCGCAGGATGAAGTGCTCGAAGTCCTCCTCGCAGCGCGTGAGTTCGTAGTCAACGCACTGCGGCGCGGCGGCCAGCGGGACGGCGGCGAGGGTGTACGCGGCGAGGAACTCGGCGGCCCGGTCCTCGGGGACGCGGTAGCGGATGTACTCGACGGTGTGGGCGCTCATGGGGTGACGGCTTCCTTCTCCCTGGCGGCGGGGGCCTTGGCGCCCCAGTCCCAGAGTGCTTGCAGGACTTGACCCAACTCCCGGCCGTGCGAAGTCAGCTCATAGGTGACGGCGGGCGGCCAGCCGGGCGTCCGCGTGCGCCGGACGACCCCGGCGTCGGTCAGCTGGGTCAACCGCTCCGCAAGTACTTTGTCGGACAACTGCGGTAGGGCGGCGGCCAGTTCGCTGTACGCGTACACGTCACCCGTGAGCAGTTCGCGGACCAGGAGCGTCGTCCAGCGCCCCCGCAGCGCCGCCAGGGTGACCTCGACGGGGCACTCGGCGGCGGGCGCGGTGACGCGGGCGCGGGGGTCGTCGGGCAGGCCGGGGCGCGGCTCCCGGGTGGTCGGGGGTGCCTGCCTTACCGTTCGGTGAGCCACGGGCGCGCCTCCTACTGTGCCGGTCATGAGCACTTTCATCCTGCCCCAGCGCCCCGAGGACGTCCCGTCGGCGTTCGCCGAGCGGTTCAACAGCGGCGACGCGGCCGCCGTCCGCGAGCTGTACGAACCCGGGGCCTGTTTCGTCCCCGAGTCGGGTGCCCCCGTGCGCGGCGCCGACGCCATCGCCGCGCAGAACGCCCCGTTCCTCGCCCTCGGCCTGCCCATCTCCGTGACGCCCCGGCACGTGCACGTCGCGGACGACGTCGCGCTCCTGCTCGTCGACTGGGAGATCGACGGCAAGGTGCGGGCCACCGCCACGGACGTGGCGCGCCGCGGCACCGACGGGTACTGGCGCTATCTGATCGACAGCCCGTTCGGTGCCGGGCGCCGCGGAGCGGAGGACGCGGACTAGGAGCGGCTACGTCTCACAGAGGGAACGGCTACTTCCCGAGGTACGCGTCGCGGATCGTCACCGTCGCCCTGTTCCCCTTCTTGTCCTCGACCTCGGCGCGGAAGGAGACCGACTTGCCCGCGGCCGGGTTCCGCACGGAGATCCGGCCGCCCTGCACCGTGGCCTTCTTCCAGGTGCGGCCCTTGTCGTAGGAGACGTACGCGGAAAGGGACTTGAGGTTCGCGCCCGTGGCGGTGCCCTGCACCGTCACCGGCACGGACTGGGTCACCCCGGCGGGCGCCCGGCTGTCGAGCCCCACCTTCGGCGTGAAGCGGACCGTCGACGCGGGCAGCCGGACCTCGCCGCTCACCTTCTTGGAGCGGAACGTCCAGCTCGCGTCGACGCGCGAGGAGACGGGCGCGACGCGCGGGTCCCGTCGCACCGAGGTGACGAGGCGGTACTCGGCGTCCGCTGCCGGGACCTTGAAGGACTCTTCGCCGGAGAGCGGGTCCTTGTTCTCGCCGATCTTGCGGCCGTCGCGGTACAGGGTCGTCCGCACCGAGGAGAAGTCCGAATCGCCCTCGTTCCCCTCGCCGTCGGCGACCACCGGCACGAAGCCGTAGATCTCGTTGCCGTCTCGGTAGATCCCCAGGTCACCGCCGAGGCGTGGCCCGAACACGGCCGTGTTGAACGTCCGCGTGTAGGTCCTGCCCGGCTCGTACACAGCCGTCGGAAAGACCGAGTAGGTCGCTTCGGACGTCACACCGCCGTGCTGATCCTCCGCCAACTGGTGGAAGAACGTGTCCCACTCCACCTTGTCCGCCGTGGACACGTGGAACGTCCGCGTGGTGTGGGCCTTCTGCGGGACCATCCAGCCGGAGCCGATGCCGCTGCCTCCGGGCAGCCACCCCGTGGCGCTGGCCACCCCCTTCTTGCCCTTGGCCGACGCTCCGAAGCGGGTCTTCAGCGTGGCGAGTTCGCCGGCCTTGAAGTGCTTGGTGTAGCCGGTCGCGAGTCGGCCGACCTTGCCGCCGACGACGACGTCATACTGCTCGCCTGCGCCCTTGACCCAGTCCGCGGCCCACTGCTGGTGCAGCGTGCCGTCCGTGACCTCGGGGCCGAGGTGTGCGGTGCGCAGCGGGGCGGAGGAGTCCAGGCGCACACCGGCGACGAAGTCGTCTGTGAACGTGTACTGCGGCCAGACGTGCACCTGCTCGGCGTCCTTGTCGGGCACCGTGATGTCCACCGGCTTCGCCGCCCGCGCGTCCACCGTCAGCGTCATGTCCTTGGTGACGTTCAGCTTCGGCCGGGCGAGCCAGTCGACGCCCTTGGCGGCGTCCTCCGGGTCCTGGTAGATCTGGGCGTCGAGGAGGTAACCGCCCTTCGGCACCCGGAGCTCGACCGTACCGGACACGTCGTTGACCTCGAAGTCCGCGTCGGCGGCGGGTCCGCTCAGACCGAAGAGGCCGGACGAGTGGAACCGCGCGGGCCTGCCGTCCCGCCCGATGTACTTGAGCGTCACGTCGAACGTCTCCCCCTCGCGCTGCACCACTGCGGCCGTGCGCACGGACTGGCCGCCGCCCTTCGCCACGACGTACGCGGAGTAGGTGCCGCGCCCGGTGCCGCCGAGCCTGGTGTGCGCCGTCAGGCGGACCGCCGCGCGCCCGCCCGCGGGCACCGTCACCTTCTTCGCGCCGAGCGTGTAGAAGCCGTCCGGAGCCGGGCGTCCCTTCGGGTCAGTGGCGGTCACGGAGAGGTCGAGGGTGACGTCCTTCGTGCCGAGGTTCCTGTACGTGACCTTCCTGGTGACCGGCTTGTCGTCGGCGTGCGGCCACTTCGGGGCGCCGAGGTTCAACGACACCGGGTCGGCGACCACCGTCTGCTTGACGGCCTTGTCGACGGCGATGCGGCCCGAGCCCTGCTGGTACGGCGTGTACGTGCCGCCGCTCGTGGACGACGTCAGGGCCCGCTTGAGGTCGGCGGCCCTCCAGTCGGGGTGCTGCTGCTTGAGGAGGGCGGCGGCACCGGCCGCGTGCGGGGTCGCCATCGAGGTGCCGGAGATCGTCAGATAGCCCTCGGGCTTCTGGCCGACCTCCTTCTCTATCTCGCTGCCCGGCGCGGCCGCCGCCGTGATGCCGACGCCGGGCGCCGTCACGTCCGGCTTGACGGCGCCGTCGCCGACGCGCGGGCCCTGGCTGGAGAAGTCCGCCAGCTTGTCCCTGCCGTCGACCGCGCCGACGGTGAGCGCCGCGTCCGCGCTGCCCGGCGAGTCGATGGAGCCGCGATAGCCCTCGTTACCCGCGGCGATCGCGAAGAGGACGCCCTTGTCCGCGGAGATCTTGTTGACGGCCTCCTCCAGCGGGTCGACGCCGATCTCGTCGGCGCCGCCGAGGCTGAGGTTGACGACGTCGGCGCCCTGCGCGGCCGCCCACTCCATGCCCGCGATGATCCCGGAGTCGCTGCCCCTGCCGTCGTCGCCGAGGACCTTGCCGTTCAGGACCTTCGCCCCGGGTGCGACGCCCTTGAACGCGCCGCCCGACTTCGCCCCCGTACCGGCGGCCGTGGACGCGACGTGCGTGCCGTGCCCGACGCGGTCCTTGGTATCGGGCGACGACGTGAAGTTCTTGTCCCCGACGACCTGTTCCTTCAGATCCGGGTGGGTGGCGTCGACGCCGGTGTCCAGGACAGCGATCTTGACACCCTTGCCGTCGTACCCGGCCTCCCACGCCTTCGGAGCACCGATCTGCTTGACGGACTTGTCCAGGCTCGCCTTCCGTGTCCCGTCCAGCCAGACGCGGCCGACTCCGGACGCGGTGCCGCGCTCGCCTCCCGTGAGGGTCTTCCAGAGGGCCGCCGCGTCCTTCCTGGGCGTGGTCACGGCGTCCGCGTTCAGTGACGCCAGGCTGCGGCGGACCGCCGTGCCACCGACCGCTCGGACCCCGGCCTTGGCGCCGCGCGCGGTGCCCTTGTAGCCGACGATGAGCCGCAGGCCCTGCCGCTGGGCCTCACGGTTCGCCCTGCTGGTCAACTCCGTGACGTCGAAGAGCCGTCGGTCGACCTTGCCCTCGGCGATGAGGCGCTGGGCGTCGTACGGCAGGACCAGCGCGTGCCCGCGCACGGTCCGGGTGCTCACGGGTATGCGCTCGCGCCCCTTGGCCGGTGTGAAGCCGAGCAGGCGGCCCTTGGACCCGACGGTGACGCGGTCGCCGGTGACGAGGGTGAGGTGCTGCGCGGGGCCGGTCTGTGCCCGGTGCGGCGGCCCGGACTGCGCGAGCGCCCGCCCGGAGCCCATAGAACCCACGGAGTCCGCCCCCGCCGACGCGGGCCCGACCACCCCCGCCCCCAGTGCCACGGCGACCCCCACCGCGTACGCCCTCTTCCTGTGCTGACGCAAGATCTCCCCCTGCCGTCGAAGTGTGTTCCGAGAAACGGGAAGCGGGGGCCCGGGGCCGGGGGGGCCCCCGGGCCCCCCCCCACAAAACAAAGACCACTAGGGAAAAAAAAAAAAAAC
>NZ_JBHXTE010000032.1:0-120731 GCF_042677545.1 Streptomyces sp. NPDC127108
GCCGTGGGGTCCGGGCGGTCGGCCGTCGTGTCCGCGGCCCCGCCGGGCGGGCGTCAGACGTTGACGCCGAAGTCCGACGCGATGCCGCGCAGGCCGCTGGCGTAGCCCTGGCCGACGGCGCGGAACTTCCACTCGGCGCCGTGGCGGTAGAGCTCGCCGAAGACCATCGCGGTCTCCGTGGAGGCGTCCTCGGAGAGGTCGTAGCGGGCGATCTCCTGGTTGTCCGCCTGGTTCACCACGCGGATGAACGCGTTGCGGACCTGGCCGAAGCTCTGGCCGCGGTTCTCCGCGTCGTGGATCGACACCGGGAACACGATCTTCGTGATCTGCGCGGGCACCCCGGCGAGGTTGACCTTCACGGCCTCGTCGTCGCCCTCGCCCTCACCGGTGAGGTTGTCGCCCGTGTGCTCCACGGAGCCGTCGGGGCTCGTGAGGTTGTTGTAGAAGATGAAGTGCTGGTCGGAGACGACCTTTCCGGAGTCGTCGCAGAGCAGCGCGCTGGCGTCGAGGTCGTAGTCCGTGCCGGTGGTGGTCCGCACGTCCCAGCCCAGGCCGATCAGCACGGCCGTGAGGCCGGGCGCCTCCTTGCTCAGCGAGACATTGCCGCCCTTGGAGAGGGAAACTCCCACGTGTCCTCCTGTGGTCCGCTACCGAGATTCGCTCCCGGTCGTGGTCGGGACCGGGACTTAGAATCTACATGAGTGTAGAAGCGTCCGAAGGGGGTACAGCCCCTTCCGGCCGTTACGATGTGGCGCTCCCTATGAGACGTACGCGACATACGTGAGGTATGTGATCTGGGGGAGCGCGAGACTCGCGGAAGCACGGGCGGCGGCAGGCGCGGCGTACCGCGACGGAAGGCGAGGACACGGCATGGCACAGCACGCAGACGGGCCACAGGAGCCGCGTCCGCGCAGGCGCGGGCAGGGCGAGCTGGAGGCCCAGGTGCTCACGGCGCTGCACGGTGCGCACGGGCCGGTGAGCGCGGCCTGGGTACAGGAGCGCATCGGCGGCGACCTCGCGTACACGACGGTCATGACGATCCTCACGCGACTGCTCGCCAAGAAGGTGGTGACACGTGAACGCGCGGGCCGCTCCTTCGTGTGGCGTTCCACCGCCGACGAGGCCGGGCTCGCCGCGCTGCGCATGCGCAAGGTCCTCGACGGCGAGAGCGACCGGGAGGCGGTGCTCGCCAGCTTCGTCACCACCCTGTCCGCCGACGACGAGCGGCTGCTGCGCGACCTGCTCGGCGAGGCGGGCGGCGCCGCCACCCCGGAGGACTGACCGCTCGCATGGGGCTCTTCGTCTTCCTGCCGCTCGTGCTGCCGCTGACCGCCTGGCCGGTCGCCCGGCTCGCCGCCCAGCATCTGCACCCGCGCACCGCGACCCGCCTGCTGACCGCGCTGGCCGCCGTGATGGCGCTGTGCAGCACGCTCTGCCTGGCCCTGCTCATGGTCGTCGGCACCGCCCAACTCCCCGGCAACCCGCTGCCCGACGGCTGGTCGGACCCGGAGGTTCGCGCGGCCCTGCCCTACGACGAGGTCGCGGGCAGGGCCGCGATCCCGGCCCTGACGATCGTCTGCGCGGCGCTCGCGCGCACGCTGTGGCGGCACGCGACGGTACGGCGCCGGGGGTGGCGGGCGCTCGCGGGGCTGCCCGGAACGTCGGTGGCCGTGCTGCCGGACGCGACCGAGGCGTACGCCTACGCGCTGCCCGGGAAGGAGCGGCGGGCCGGGGGCCGTTCGTCGCGTGGGCGGAGTGCGCCGCACGGGCGCGTCGTCGTCAGCCGCGCGCTGCTCGACCGGCTCCAACCCGCCGAACGGCGCGCCCTGTTCGCCCACGAGCGGGCCCATCTCGCCGCCCGCCACCACCGGTTCCTGCTGGTGACGCAGTTGGCGGCGCGCGCCAACCCGTTCCTGCGGCCGCTGCGCACAGCCACCGCGTACACCGCCGAGCGGTGGGCCGACGAGGAGGCCGCGGCGGTCGTACGGGACCGGCGCGTGGTGGCGCGCGCCATCGGCAAGGCCGCGCTCGCGCGCCCGCGAACGCCGGGGCCCGCGTTCGCGGGGCTCGCGGCGGCGGGCCCGGTGCCGCGCCGCGTCGCCGCCCTGCTCGGCCCGGCGCCCGCGGCCCGCACCCGGCCCTCGCTGTTCACGGCGATGGGACTCGCGCTCTGGGGCGCGGCGTGCGGCACCGTCGTGTCGGCGATGTCCTCGGCGAACGCGGCGGTGACGATGGTGCTCGTCCTGCGGGCGGCCACGCCGCTGTGACGCGTCAGAGGTCGAACTCGTGCGGCGGCAGGTCGAGGGCGAAGCACGCCTCGCGCACCACGGCCTGCTCGTCCTTGTCGAAGTCGCCGTCGGCGCCGCCGATGACGATGCCGATCTGGATGACGGCACGCGCCTCGGCGGGCTTCTTCTTGGCCTTCGCGACCTCCTGCAACACGCTCACCTTGCCGAACGCGAAGTCGGCCGTCAGCTTGTCCACGTACGCGTCGAAGCGGCGCCGCAGGTCGTCCGCGGCGAAGTTCTGCAGCACCTCGTTGGTGGCGATCAGCTGCGCGACGCGCTGGCGCTCGGCGGCGTCCACGGTGCCGTCGGCGGCGGCGACCAGCGCGCACATCGCCATGCTGGAGTCGCGGAAGGCCCCGCTCGTGAGGTCGTTCTTCTTCGCCGTCAACTGCGCCTGCATCGTCGACGCGGATTCCTTCAAGCGGTCCCACAGGGCCATGGAAAAACTCCATCGGTTGGTGCCGGCAGTTGTCGCCAGCCAATTTCTACAGCACTGTAGAAGTTAGCATCCGAGGCACCCGTACCGAAAAGTGCCACTGGTCGGGTGAGTCGCATAAGTCACCTGTGTTTCATGGGTTCCGTAAGTTCCGCACGCAAGTTCCGTACGCACGGAAAGGCCGACCGATGACATCGACGCCCCGCGAGCGGCTCAGCAGCACGGCCCGCGAACTCCTGGACAGCGCAACGGCGGAGCTCGCCCCCAAGCACGCGAATCCGCTGGTCCCCCTCGTCGCGGACGGCGGCGCCGACCGGCGCGCGCTCGCCGCGCTCGCCCTGGAGCAGTGCCGGATCATCCCGGCCGACCGCCGGTCCTTCCTGCACCTGGCCGCCCGCTCCGCCGACGCGGGCCTGCCCGCGTGCGCGGCCTTCTTCGCGGCCCTCGCCGAGGGGGAGGACGTGGCCCTCGACCGGCTCGGCCCGCTGCTCACCGCCTGCGGGGTGGACGCGGAGCAGGCGGCGGCGTACGTCCCGACGGCGGGCTGCCAGGCCTATCCCGCGTACGTGGCCTGGCTCGCCCTGAACGCCGAACCGGCCGACGCCGTCCTCGCCCTGACCGCCAACTTCGCGGCGTGGGGCGGCTACTGCGGCGCGCTCGCGCGGGCGCTGCGCGAGCACTACGGCTTCGCCGACGAGGCCTGCGGCTTCTTCGACTTCTTCGCCGGACCCGCGCCGGACCTCGACCGCGCGACCCTCGCCGCGCTCCAGGAGGGCATCGACCTGGAGCGCCTCACGCCCACGACGGCGCTGCGGCAGGGGCGGCTGCTCCAGGACTACGAGGAGATGTTCTGGGGGACGCTGGCGGGGCTCGCCTGAGCGTGCCCCGGCGCGCGGCGGCGCGGGGCGGACGTACCGAGCCCTAGCCCGCCTGCTCCGCCCGCATCACGATGGCCGTCACGACGACCCCGTCTCGCACCAGCCACGTCCCGGAGAACCCCGTCAGGCGTGCGCCCGCGACCACCGGCCCCTCCACCAGGAGCTCGGCGGTGAACGTGCCGTCCGCGCGGATGTCCAGGTGTGCGTCCTCGAAGCCGAGCCAGCGCCCGGCGAGCGGGAACCACGCCTTGTAGACCGACTCCTTGGCGCTGAACAGCAGCCGGTCCCACGGCACTGCGGGCTCCGTGACGGCGAGCGCGGCCAGCGCGGCGCGCTCCTTCTCGTCGCTGACCAGCTCAAGGACACCCGGGTCCGACAACGGCTCGGCCGGTTCGGCGTCGACGCCGACCGAGGTGACGGCACCGGCGCGGGCGACGACCGCGGCGCGGTAGCCCAGGCAGTGCGTCATGCTGCCGACGACGCCGTCGGGCCACACCGGTGCGCCCTTGTCGCCGCGCAGGATGGGTCCGGGCGGCACGTCGATGCGGGCGAGCGCGGTGCGGGCGCAGTGCCGCGCGGTGGTGAACTCGCGCTGCCGCTTCGGCACGGCCTTCGCCACGTAGGCGACCTCTTCGGGGAACAGGACCGCGTCGGCCGGGTCCTCGCGGGTCTCGACCACGACGACGGGCTCCGCGGCCAGGAGGGCGCCCAATATGCCGGTCTCGTCGGACACTTCGCCGGTGGACTTCGAGGGTGACGTCACAGTCGATCACTGTACCGGCGGCCCGCGCGGCGTGGTCCTGGATTCCCGCGCCCGGTCCGGCGACCGGCGCGCGGGGCCCCGCGGGGCGAGCGCATAGGGTGGCCTGATGCAGGACGAGTACCGCACCGTGGCCCGCGAGGGCGTGCACGAGACCGAGATCAACCGCTCGCGCTTCCTGTGCGCGCTCGCACCCGCCGCCACCGAGCGGGAGGCCCAGGACTTCGTCGCCCGCGTCCGCAAGGAACACCCCACGGCCACGCACAACTGCTTCGCGTACGTCATCGGCGCCGACGCCTCCGTACAGAAGGCGAGCGACGACGGCGAACCGGGCGGCACCGCGGGCGTCCCCATGCTCCAGATGCTGCTGCGCCGCGACATGCGGTACGTCGTCGCCGTCGTGACCCGCTACTACGGAGGCGTCAAGCTCGGCGCGGGCGGTCTGATCCGCGCCTATGGCGGGGCCGTCGGCGAGGCGCTCGACGCGGTCGGCACGCTGACCCGCAGGCGCTTCAGGCTCGCCACCGTCACGGTCGACCACCAGCGCGCGGGCAAGATCCAGAACGATCTGCGGTCGGCGGGGCGCGAGGTGCGCGACGTGCGGTACGGGGACGCGGTGACCCTGGAGATCGGCCTTCCCGACGCCGACGTCGAGGCCTTCAAGGCGTGGCTCGCGGACGCCACGGCGGGCAGCGCGGCGTTCGAGCTCGGGGGCGAGGCGTACGGGGACGCCTGACGGCCGACGGGACCGACCCCAGGCGTGAACGTGTGCGAATAGGTAGAATTCGGGCATGGGGAAGCGGCCCGTGACGCCGACTGCGCCCGAACTCGTCCTCGAGACCGACACCGGCTCCACGGTGATGAGTCCGAGCCGGGACTATCACGTCGGCCGCGACCCGCTGAGCGACGTCGTCATCGACGACGCCCGCGTCTCCTGGCACCACGCGGTCCTGCACGCCGAGCTGGACCACTGGACGATCGCCGACGAGCACAGCACGAACGGCACCTACGCCGACGGGCGGCGCGTCCACGAGTGCGGCGTCGGACCCGGCAGCGTCCTGCGCTTCGGCAACGTCACCGACGGCCCGCGCGCGGTGCTCGTCGGCCGTGAGCCGCCCGCGCCGGCCTCGCCCGCCGCCCCCGAGCGCCCCTCCGCCGTCCGCACGCCCTCGGCCACCGGCACCTTCCGGCAGCCGACGACCGTGCGCCCCCTGCCCACCCGCACCGTCCGCATCGGCCGCGCCGCCGACAACGACCTGGTCATCGACGACCTGGTGGTCTCCCGCCGGCACGCGGAGCTGCGGTTCCTCGCCGACGGCACGTACGAGATCGTGGACCTCGGCAGCCACAACGGCACCTATCTCAACGGTCAGCCGGTCGCCCGCGCCCGGGTCATGCCCGGGGACATCGTCGGTGTCGGCCACCGCGCGTACTGCCTGGTCGGGGACCAGCTCCAGGAGTACGTCGACACCGGCGAGGTGTCGCTCGACGTGCAGGAGCTGACGGTCGCCGTCGACCGGGGCCGCAAGACGCTCCTCGACCGGATCTCCTTCCCCGTCGGCGAGAAGTGCCTGCTCGCCGTCGTCGGCCCCAGCGGCGCGGGGAAGTCCACCCTCCTCAACGCCCTCACCGGCCAGCGCCCCGCCGACGGCGGCACCGTCCTCTACGACGGCCGCGACCTCTACCGCGACTACGCCGAACTCCGCCGGCGCATCGGCCTCGTACCGCAGGACGACATCCTGCACACGCAGCTCACCGTGCGCAGAGCCCTCGGATACGCCGCCGAACTGCGCTTCCCGCAGGACACCGAGAAGGCCGAACGCCGGGCCAGGGTCGACGAGGTCATCCGCGAGCTCGGCCTGGAGCAGCGCGCCGACCAGCCCATCCACAGCCTCTCCGGCGGCCAGCGCAAGCGCGTGAGCGTCGCCCTCGAACTGCTCACGAAGCCGTCGCTGCTCTTCCTCGACGAGCCGACGTCCGGGCTCGACCCCGGCATGGACCGGTCGGTGATGCACATGCTGCGCGGCCTCGCCGACGACGGCCGGACCGTCATCGTCGTCACGCACAGCGTGCTCAGCCTCGACGTGTGCGACCGGCTCCTCGTGCTCGCGGCGGGCGGCAGGATCGCCTACTACGGCCCGCCGCAGGACGCGCTCCCGTTCTTCGGCTTCACGCAGTGGCCCGAGGCGTTCGAAGCCTTCGAGGGCGACCGCGACCGGGACTGGGCCGGGGGCTACCGTCAGTCGCCGTTCCATCAGCAGTACATCGTCAACTCCTCGGCGCAGCCCTACCTCCTGCCGCAGGGCGGCGCGGGCATCCCGGCGGGTGGCCCGGACCGGGACGCCGCCTTCGCGCCGCCGCCGAAGGCACAGAGCTGGGGGTCCCAACTGCGCACCCTGGTGCGGCGGTACGCGGCCGCCCTCGGCGCCGACCGGACGTTCCTCGCCATCATGGTCGCCCTGCCCTTCGTGATGGGTGCCATGGCCCGCGCCCTCGCCGGGAGCAGGCTGACCCAGGAGACGGCGATGAACGCGCTGCTCATCCTGTGCGTCGGCGGCGTCCTGACCGGCGCGGCCAACGCCGTGCGGGAACTGGTCAAGGAGCGCGTCATCTACCAGCGCGAACGGGCCGTGGGGCTCTCCAGATCGGCGTACCTGATGTCCAAGGTCGTCGTGCTCGGCACCGTCACCGTGCTGCAGGCCGTCGTGCTGACCCTGGTGGCCCTGCTCGGCGTCGACCTCAACGCGCCCGCCGGTGAGGGAGTGCTGCTTCCGCCCCTGGCCGAGATCACCGTGGCGGTGGCCCTGCTGGCCTTCACGGCCATGATGCTCGGCCTGCTCGTCTCGGCCCTGGTCCGCAAGGAAGAGGTGACGATGCCGCTGCTCGTGCTCCTCGCCATCGTCCAGGTGGTGTTCTGCGGCGCGCTCCTGAAGCTCCACGGGGTGCCCGGCGTCGAGCAGTTGGCGTGGCTGGTGCCCTCGCGGTGGGCGCTGGGCGCGATGGCGGGGACCATCGGGCTCGGCCGGATCGTCCCGGGCGAGCTGACGGCCGACCCGCTGTTCCGGCACTCCGCGGGAGTCTGGCTGCTGAATATGGGCGCCCTGTTGGCCCTCTCGGTCGTCTTCGGGTACGCGGTCGCCAGGCTGCTGCGGCGGCACGAACCCGCGATCATGCGGAAGTAGCGAGCGGCGAGCAGGAGTGGATGAGATGACCACCGCGGACTTCCGCCCCACCCACGTCGTCCCCCAGGACGGGCTGCCCGCCTGGGAGGCGCCGGACGCGAACCGGCCGACGACGCCGCTCGACGCGCTGCTGCCCGTGCAACTCGTCGACCGGCTCGGCGACTGGGGCCGGATCGTCTGCGCCAACGGCTGGTCGGCCTGGGTCGACGGCCGCCTCCTGGTCGCCGTGCCGCACGATCCACCGGCCGCGGGCCACCCGCTCGCCCGCACCGCGGACCCGCGCCCGCTCCTGGCCCGCTCCGAGGACGCGCTGACCCGCTACCGCCGCGCGGCGGAGGAACTGGCGGGCGGCACGGCGGACGGCGAGTCCTTCCGCGGCCGGACCCGCGGACTGCGCGTGGGCGTGGTCGTGGACGGCGAGTCGGTGTGGCTCTACGACGCCGAGCACGAGCGGTGGGTGTACTGCGACGGGGCCCGGCTCAGCACGTACGCGGCGGGGGAGGCGCCGAGCGTCCACGGCGACGGTCCGGCTCCGGGGCCGGAGCCGACGCAGGTGGTCGAGGCCGTGCCGGATCCCGGTCCGGCGCACGCTCCGTACGGCGGAGGGGCCGCCCCGGACCCGTACGGCGAAAGCGCGTCTCCGGAGCCGTACGGAGACAAGGCCGCCCCGGATCCGCACGGCCAAGGCGCCGACCCCGACCCGTACGGAGAAGACCCCACCCGTCGCATCCCGCCCGTCACGCTCGACCCCGACCCGCCCGCCCGGCCCGGTGACGCCTGATGGGGAGCGCGCCGCGCGAAGCGCCGTCGAGCGGCGGCCCGCACTCCGGGCGCCCCTCCGACCTGGTCGGGAGGCAGATCGCGGGCTACCGGGTCGAGAGCGAGATCGGGCGTGGCGGGATGGCCGTCGTCTACCGCGCCAAGGACCTGCGCCTCGACCGGACCGTCGCCCTGAAGCTGCTCGCCCCCGAGCTGGCGCGCAACGACACGTTCCGGCAGCGCTTC
Source organism: Streptomyces sp. NPDC127108 (assembly GCF_042677545.1). NCBI lineage: Bacteria > Bacillati > Actinomycetota > Actinomycetes > Kitasatosporales > Streptomycetaceae > Streptomyces > Streptomyces sp. NPDC127108. The sequence continues at coordinate 8,550 of NZ_JBHXTE010000032.1, forward strand.
ACGCACGAGTCGCGCGTGGCCGCCGCGATCGAGCACCCGCACATCGTGCCGGTCTTCGAGGCGGGCGAGACCGACGGCGTGCTCTACATCGCCATGCGCTACGTCCCCGGCCTCGACCTGCGCCACCTGCTCGACCGCTCCGGCCCGCTCCCCGTCGGGACGGCCCTGCGCATCGCCGCGCAGGTCGCGTCCGCGCTGGACGCGGCCCACGACCACGGACTCGTCCACCGGGACGTCAAACCCGGCAACATCCTGGTGGCCAAGGGCACGGACAGCGACCACCCTGAGCACGTCTACCTCACCGACTTCGGCCTGACGAAGAAGTCGCTCTCGCTCACCGGGTTCACGTCCGTGGGCCAGTTCGTGGGGACGCTCGACTACGTGGCGCCGGAGCAGATCTCGGGGCGCCCCGTGGACGGCAGGTGCGACGTCTACAGCCTCGCCTGCGTCGTCCACGAGAGCCTGGCCGGGGGGCCGCCCTTCCAGCGCGACGACGACATGGCGCTGCTCTGGGCCCATCAGTACGACCAGCCGCCCCGGCTGACCGAGAAGCGCCCCGGCAGCCCCGGCGCCCTCGACGGCGTCCTCGCGAAGGCGCTGGCCAAGCGCCCCGACGAGAGGTACGGCTCCTGCCTGGAGTTCGTGGCCGCGCTGCGCGCCGCGGTCACGGGCGGCACCCAGGGGCACCCGCCCACCCAGGTGGACCTCCAGGTCGTGGCGGCACCGGCTGATCCGGGGGCGCCGCCGGAGCCGCCGGACTGGGCCCGACCGGTCTTCCGGCGGCTGCCCGGCTAGGCCCCGTCGGCACCTGCCCGTATCTGGTCGGCCCGTCGGCCCGTCGGCCCGTCAGCGCTCGTCGGCGCTCTTCCGCCCCACCTCGCCGCGCCGGTGGACCGGCCGCGCGAGCAGGCCGCCGACGAACCCGGCGACGAGCCCCCAGGCCACGGCGATCACCAGCGCCGTCCCCAGGTGCGGCCGCAGCTTCACCAGACCGGACAGACCGCCGCCGAGGTCCCCGATGCCCAGGAGCGACAGTCCGGCGTGGGCGGAGATCTCGGCCAGCAGACAGACGGTGAGCACCGTGAGGGCCAGCGCCACCGCCATGTGCACGGCGTGCTGCCAGGCCCGCATCCGGGCGGGGGAACGAGCCGCCGTCAGGAACGCGGCCCCCAGCACCATGACCGCCGCGACGACCAGCAGCCACCACACCCCGTCGTCGTGTTCGGAGAGCGTCCGCAGGTTCAGCGTGGAGTCGGTCGGCTTCCGCAGGACCTGGTCGAGGACGCGCGGCATGGGCAACCCGAACGGCCCGTCCACCCTGCCCTCCCAGGACACTCCGAGCCCGAGGGTGAAGGCGAGCCAGAGGAGGTTGGGGAGCCCGAGCAGCAGCACCGCGAGGGTCTCGGCGGCGTGTCCCCGCGTCGCCGCCACGACCAGGCCGACGAGAAGGCCCAGGACGACGTACGCGAGCAGCAGGACCAGCATGGCGTGGGCCGCGGGACGCACCGACTCCTGGAACCGCACCAGGCGGGCGGGGAGCGGAGCCCCGCGCGAGACCAACAGCGCCATGGCGAACACGCCCGCAAGCCAGAGCAGGCCGAACACGAGGGTCGGCGGCACATCCGTCTCGAACCCGACCTTGGGCGAGGCGCCGAGGAGATCGCCGATGTCGGCCGCGGTCCCCTCCCCGAGCTTGATCGTGAACCGGTGGCTGGCCACCAGGGCGAGGCCCACGAGGAGCAGGACCCACAGCAGCGCGATCCGGGCGGCCCAGCCGACCAGCTCCTTGGTGTCGGCGACGGCCCGGTGCCGCAGCGGCCTGAGGAACCCGGCGGCGATCACCAGCGCGCCGACGAGGGTGACCGAGAGGGGCACCACGGAAAGACCCGCGTCCGTCTCGGCGAAACCACCGGCCCCGCCGGACAGCCCGACCGACCCGCCGACCGCCATGACGACGACCGCGGCGACGACGGCGGGGAACGCCCCACCGGGCAGGTCCCCGGCCCCGGCGGCCCACAGTCCGAGCGCGGCGACGACGGCCATGGCCACCAGCGCGGCGAGCACGGCGACGAAGGCGTGCGGCCAGCCGTGGGGGTCCCGTCGGCTCTGCGGCGCGCGCTGTGCGCCCGCCCGGCCGGGCGGTGTCTGGTGACTCACGTTGTCACGCTAAGCAGCCCCGCGTCGGCGCGCCCCTCGGGAGGGCCGACCGCGTCGGCTTGCGGCTCCCCACGAACCGGGACACACAATAGGCGCGTAATGGAATGGAACGTGCGGATCGGTTGAAATCATGGCCAAGACCGTGCGTCGCAGGCCCTCTACGTCGACCTGTACGCAGTGCCGTACGTGGTCCCGTACCAGCCCTTACGCAGCCCCCTACACAGGGAAGAAGCCTTCGTGAGCGTCGAACCGCCCTCGTCAGGTCGCCCCACAGGACCCCCCTCCGGCCCGCTCTCGGGCCCCTCGCAGCCGGGCGCCACCCAGCAGAGCGGCACCCCGGGCGCGGGCCCGCCCGGTTCGACGCCGCCGCCCGGCGGAGACCGGCCGTCGGGTCCGCCGAGCGGCCAGGGGCCGGGCGACGGCGGCAGCGGGGGATCCGGCGAGCGGCCCGAGGGGCCCGGCGGAAGCCCGGAGCCGGACCGGCCCTGGTGGAAGTCGGCGCCGCGTGTGGCGATGATCGGCCTCGCCGTCGTGGCCGCCGTGGTGCTGACCGTCGTCCTCACCCGACCCGAAGGCACCAAGGAGTCCCGGGGCGAGGTCCTCCTCCAGGCCGCGGGGAAGTCGGGCCCCGACCCCTTCACCGAGTCGACGGCCAGGGACGACGACACCCCGCCGTCCCCGACGCCCGTGGCCAGTACCTCGGCGTCGGCCAACGTGACGCGCGGCGTCGACGGCGCCGCCCCCGGCCTCTACGGCGGGACGCGCAAGGTCGGAGCCTGCGACGTGGAGAAGCAGGTCGACGTCCTCGGGAAGCACCCGGCGAAGAACAAGGCGTTCGCCTCGGTCCTCGGCATCGACGCGGCAGCCGTCCCGGCGTACCTGCGGGCGCTCACACCCGCGCAGCTGCGCATGGACACGCGCGTCACCAACCACGGCTACCGCGACGGCGCCCCCACCGCCTACCAGGCGGTCCTCCAGGCCGGCACCGCCGTGCTCGTCGACGACCGGGGCGTGCCGCGCGTGCGCTGCGCCTGCGGAAACCCGCTGTTGCCCCCCGTCGCGCAGCAGGGCACGCCGAAGCGGACGGGCGACGCGTGGCCCGGGTACCGCTCGTCGGACGTCGTGTTCGTCGCACCCGCCGCCCACGTCGTGAACGTGTTCGTCATGTACGACCCGAAGAGCGGCAAGTGGTTCGAGCGGGACAAGGGCGACACGGGCGCCGGCGACAAGGAGACGCAGCCGCCGGCGGACCGGCCCTCCCCGTCCCCGTCCCTGTCCATGTCCTCCTCGGCCTCCTCGTCCCCGTCGCCCTCGTCCCCCTCGCCCTCCGCCTCCCCGTCCTCCGGTGAGCCGTCCTCGCCGACGCCCTCCGCGGAGGAGGAGCAGCCGCCCGAGTACCGGTCCCCGGAAACGCCGCCGTCGCCAGGGGCATATTGAGGTCCGTGATCGAGCAGGTGCCGGCAGGCGCTAGCGTGGTGGGTGCTGTCGGCGGGGCCCGTGCTGGGGCGGTCCTCGATCCGGGGCACAGGAGGGGAGAGCGAGCATGCGGTCCGGAGCGGCGTCTTGAGAATTCTGCACACGTCCGACTGGCATCTGGGCCGGGCGTTCCACCGCGTGAACATGCTCGGCGCCCAGGCCGAGTTCATCGGACACCTCGTCGCCACCGCGCGTGCGCGCGAGGTGGACGCCGTCGTCGTGTCGGGAGACGTGTACGACAGGGCGGTGCCGCCGCTCGCCGCCGTCGAGCTGTTCGACGATGCCCTGCACCGGCTCGCCGACCTCGGCGTACCCACGGTGATGATCTCCGGGAACCACGACTCCGCGCGCCGCCTCGGCGTCGGCGCCGGGCTCATCGGCCGCGCGGGCATCCACCTGCGGACGGACCCTGCGGGCTGCGGGCAGCCCGTGGTGCTCGCCGACACCCACGGGGACGTGGCGTTCTACGGCCTGCCCTACCTCGAACCGGCCCTGGTCAAGGACGAGTTCGGGGTCCGCAGGGCGGGCCACGAGGCGGTGCTCGGCGCCGCCATGGAGCGGGTGCGCGCCGATCTGGCCGCCCGGACCCCGGGCACCCGCTCCGTCGTCCTCGCGCACGCCTTCGTGACCGGTGGCGAGGCCAGCGACAGCGAGCGGGACATCACGGTCGGCGGCGTGGCCGCCGTGCCCTCCGGGGTCTTCGACGGCGTCGACTATGTGGCGCTCGGCCATCTGCACGGCAGCCAGGCCATCAGCGACCGCGTGCGCTACAGCGGCTCCCCGCTGCCGTACTCCTTCTCGGAGTCCGCCCACCGCAAGACCATGTGGCTCGTCGACCTCGGAGCGGCGGGGGAGATCGAGGCCGAGCGGATCGACTGCCCCGTGCCGAGGCCCCTCGCCCGGATCAGGGGAGACATCGGGACGCTGCTCGCCGCCCCGGAGCTGGCCCGCCACGAGGAGGCCTGGGTCGAGGCGACGCTCACCGACCCGGTGCGCCCCGACGACCCCATGGCCCGCCTCTGCGAGCGCTTCCCGCACACCCTCAGCCTCGCCTTCGACCCGGACCGCGCCCCCGAGGACCCCGACGTGTCCTACGCCCAGCGGCTCAAGGGCCGCGACGACCAGGAGATCGCGGAGGACTTCGTGGCCCATGTGCGGGGCGCGGGCCCCGACGAGCGCGAGCGGGACGTGCTGAGGGACGCCTTCGACGCCGTCCGCGCCGACGACGTGCTGCGCGAGGTGGCCCGATGAGGCTGCACCGGCTGCGGATCACCGCCTTCGGTCCTTTCGGCGCCACCCAGGACATCGACTTCGACGAACTGTCGGCCGCCGGTCTCTTCCTCCTTCACGGTCCGACGGGCGCCGGAAAGACCTCCGTCCTGGACGCCGTGTGCTACGCCCTGTACGGCTCCGTCCCAGGACCGCGCCAGGGCGGCGGCCAGGGCGCGACGCTGCGCAGCGACCACGCGAGCCCGGACACCCGCACCGAGGTGCGCCTCGAACTGACCGTCGCCGGACGCCGGTTGGAGATCACCCGGCAGCCGCCCTGGGAGCGCCCGAAGAAGCGCGGCACGGGCACGACGACGGACAAGGCGCAGAGCTGGCTGCGGGAGTACGGGGGCGGGGGCGACCCGGTATCCGGGGCGGGCGCCGACGGGATCGCCGCCGGAGTGGGCCCCGCCATCGAGCCGGGCCCCTCCACCGAGCCTGGCGGCTCCGCGGAACCGGTCGCCTCCGCCGGTTCCGGCGGCGCTGACGGCTGGAAGGACCTCAGCCGCTCCCACCAGGAGATCGGCGAGGAGATCAGCCAGCTGCTCGGCATGAGCAAGGAGCAGTTCTGCCAGGTCGTGCTGTTGCCGCAGGGCGACTTCTCCCGCTTCCTGCGCGCGGACGCCGAGGCCCGCGGCAAGCTCCTCGGCAGGCTCTTCGACACCCGCCGGTTCGCCGCCGTCGAGGCGCGGCTCGCCGAGCAGCGGCGTGCGGCGGAGGCCCGGGTGAGGGAGGGCGACGCGGAACTGCTCGCGGACGCGCACCGCATGCAGCAGGCGGCGGAGGCAGGGGGCGAGGGCGCCGAGCTGCCGCTGCCGGACGCCGCCCCCGGCGACCCGGGGCTCGCGGACGCCGTGCTCGCCTGGGCCGCCGTGGCCCGCGCGGGCGCCCGCGAGCGCTTCGACGTCGCCCGCAGCGCCCTCGCCCACGCCGAGTCCGCGCACGCGGCGGCGGCCACGGAGCTGGACGACGTCCGCGAACTGGCGCGCCTCCAACGGCGGTTCGCCGACGCCACGGAGCGCGCGGCCCGGCTCGACGCGCGCGCCGACGACCACCGGCAGCTCACCGCCCGCATGGAGCGGGCCCGCAAGGCCGAGACCGTCGCCCCGGCCCTCGCCCTGCGCGCCGAGGCCGACGAGGAGCACCACCGCGCCACGGCCGAGGAGGCACGCGCGCGTGCGCACCTCCCCGCCACGTACGCCGACGAGGGCGCCGCGGGCCTCGCGGGCGCCGCGCGCCGGGCCAGCGAGGAGCTCGGCGGCCTCGCCTCCGCCCGCCGCGCCGAGCCGCGCCTCGCCGAACTGACCGCCCAGCGAGCCGACCTGGACCAGCAGGAGCGGGCCGACGACGAACTCCTCGCCGAGGCGGGGGGCTGGCTCGCCGACTGGGACACCCGCCGGACCCGGCTGCGTGACGCGGTCGAGGACGCCCAGGACGCCACCGCCCGCACCGAGCACCTGGCGGGACAACTCCAGCCCGCGCAGGAGAAGCTCGACGCCGCCCGCAGCCGCGACCGCCTCGCCCAGGAGGCCGACGCGGCCCAGGAGCGCGCCCTCACCGCCCGCGAGCGCGCCGGATCGGCCCGCGAGCACTGGCTCGGCCTCAAGGAGCAGCGCCTCGCGGACATCGCCGCCGAGCTAGCCGCGCACCTGGAGCCCGGCGCCCCCTGCGCCGTCTGCGGCGGCACCGAACACCCCGCCCCCGCGCGGAAGTCCGCGGGCCACGTCGACCGCGCAGCCGAGGAGGCCGCCCTCGCCGCCCACCAGCGCGCGGACGAGGCGCGCGGCACGGCCGAGCGGGACCTCGCCGCCGTACGGGAGTCGCTCGCGGCCGCCACCGCGGCCGCCTCCGGCACGCCGGTCACCGAACTCACCGCGGCCGTCGAGGAGTTGCGGGGCGCGCACACCGAGGCCCGCGACCGCGCGTCGCGGCTGCACGCGGCCCGCGAGGAGCTTGCCCAGGCCGAGCGTGAGCACGAACGGCGCGTCACCGCACAGCAGGAGGCCGCCCGCCGCGTCGACTCACGTGCCGCGCTGCGGGACGCCATCGCCGCCGAACAGGAGGGCCTGGAGGAGGAGCTGGCCCGTGCGCGCGGCACCGCCGCGAGCGTCGCCCAGCGGGCCGCGCAACTGGAGCGCCAGGCCGCCCTCCTCACCGCCGCCGCCGATGCCGCCCGCGCCGCCGACGAGTCCGCCCAGCGCCTCAAGGACGCCGACGCCCGGCTCGCCGACGCCGCCTACCGCGGTGGGTTCGACACCCCGGCCGCCGCGTCGGCGGCCCTCCTCGACGACTCCGGCCACCGCGAGCTCCAGCACCGCATCGACGCCTGGCAGCACGAACAGGCCGCCGTCCGCGCGCTGCTCGCCGAGCCCGACACGGCCGCCGCGGCGCAGCGGGCCCCCGCGCGGGTCGCCGCCGCCGAGTCCGCAGCCGAGGCGGCCGCCGCCCGCGTCCGCACCGTCGCCTCCGCCTGCGACGTCGCCGCCCGCCGCCGCTCCGAGCTCGACCGGCTCTCCGCCCGCTCGGCCGCCGCCGCCCGGCGGCTCGCCCCGCTGCGCGAGACGCACGACCGTGTGGCGCGCCTCGCCACGCTGGCCGCGGGCACCTCCGCCGACAACGAACGCCGGATGCGCCTGGAGTCGTACGTCCTCGCGGCCCGCCTGGAGCAGGTCGCCGCCGCGGCGACGGCACGCCTGCACCGCATGTCGTCGGGCCGCTACACCCTCGTCCACTCCGACGACCGCACCGGCCGCGGCCGCTCGGGCCTCGGCCTGCACGTCGTCGACGCGTGGACGGGCCGCGAGCGCGACGCGTCCACCCTCTCCGGCGGCGAGACGTTCTTCGCCTCCCTCGCCCTCGCCCTCGGCCTCGCGGACGTCGTCACGGACGAGGCGGGCGGCGTGCGCCTGGACACCCTCTTCGTCGACGAGGGCTTCGGCTCCCTGGACGACCAGACGCTCGACGAGGTCCTCGACGTCCTGGACGCCCTGCGCGAGCGGGACCGCAGCGTGGGCATCGTCAGCCACGTCGCGGACCTGCGGCGCCGGGTGCACGCGCAGCTGGAGGTCGTGAAGGGCAGGGCGGGGTCGGTGGTGCGGCAGCGGAGCGAGGGCTGAGGGGCGGCCGTCTCCGCCAGGGGGTGCCCGCCGCGGCGCCTCACTGGCCCAGGGGCCGCCTGGTCAGCGGGGAGGAGTAGACGACGCTCGTCGTCACCGAGCCGAGGGCGCCGATCTTGCCGGAGACCTCCTCCAGGTGCCGCATCGAGCGCGCGGTGACCTTGATCACGAAGCAGTCGTCACCGGTGACGTGGTGCGCCTCGAGGATCTCCGGCGTCGCGTCGACCAGGTCGTGGAACGGCTTGTAGTTCCCGTTCGGGTACCGCAGGCGTACGAACGCGAGCACCGGCATGCCGAGCCGCTCCGGGTCGACCACGGCCGCGTAGCCCTGGATCACACCGGCCTCCTCGAGGCGCCGCACGCGCTCGGTGACCGCGCTCGGGGACATGGAGACGGCGCGCGCCAGCTCGGCGTAACTGGCCCGGCCCTGCCGTTGGAGGACGTCGAGGATGCGCCAGTCGGTGGCGTCCGTGGAATAAGCGGTCATGCCCGAGAGGAAACAGGGAAAACCCCGGCTGATCAAGAGGTTGACAGGGAATCGCCCCTTCAGGACCGTGGCCCTTGGCCATAGATTTTTGGCCATGACCCAGACGACTTCCGTACCCCTCACGCACGCCGCGACCAGCACGAACGGTGCGAACTCCGACGCGGCCAACGCCGTCCTGCGCGTCCCGCCGGCCGCCCCCGCCGCGGCCGCCGCCTACTTCGCCGCGAGCCTCGCCTTCCACGCGGACGTGTCCGACGTCGCCGCCGCGCTCGCCGCCGACGGCGACCCCGGCTTCGTCGTCCTCGACTCCCGCTCCACCGCCTCCTGGGACCAGGGCCACGTCCCCGGCGCCGTCCACCTGCCCACCGCGCTCATCCCGACCCAGGCCGAACAGATCCTGGACAAGTCGGTGCCGGTCGTCACGTACTGCTGGGGCCCCGGCTGCAACGGCGCGACCCGCGCCGCCCTCGCCCTGGCCCAGCTGGGCTTCCAGGTCAAGGAGATGCTCGGCGGCTTCGAGTACTGGGCCCGCGAGGGCTTCGCGTACGAGACCTGGGAGGGCCCCGAGCGGCGCGCCGCGGACCCGCTGACGGCTCCCGCCGACGGGGCGGACTGCGGCTGCTGAGCCGGGCGGGGCGCTGTCTCACATCGGCTGCACGAAGTCCGCCCGCCACTGGGGCGAAGGGTCGGACCCGACCGCGCTCCAGTACTCGCGGCCCGCCACGATCCGCCCGTCCCACACCGTCCAGAAGGAGGCCACGCGGTGTGTCCCCATGGTCTCGTGGGGCACCTCCACCTCGGAGACCACCGTGTCGCCGTCCGCGACGATCCGCAGCAGACGGATCGACCAGCCCTCCGCATACTCCGCGTTCACACGCAGGTAGTTGTCCCTGCCCACGATCCGCTCGGCGCTGACCGGCCACTCGACGACGACGTCCTCGGCCAGCAGCGCCCCCACCCCCGCCCAGTCCCGTGCCCGCATGCGGTCCCACAACGCCGTGACGATCTCCGTAGGTGTCATGGCGGGCATCGTGGCAGCAGCCACTGACAACGGGCGCTCGCCCCGCACCCGGCCGAGTTCGGCCACCTTGGGCCGATCCAGCCCGCCCTGTGGTTAATCGGGTGCGCCCGCGAGCCGCGAGCCCCCATCATGATCTGTCATGCCTCAGCTTCCCCAGCCCACCGCAGCCGAACTCCGCCGCGACCCGCTGCCGTTGCGCGGGCGCACCGCCCTCGTCACCGGCGCGAGCCGTCGCGGGGGCATCGGCTACGCCGTCGCCCGCCGACTCGCCGCGTACGGGGCGAGCGTCTATCTGCACCACCACGTGCCGCACGACGCCGAGATGCCCTGGGGCGCCGACCGGCCGGAGGACGTCGCCGCCTCCGTGCGCGAGGCGCGGGCCGACCCGGACGCCCTCGTCCTGCACGGTCCCGCCGACCTCGCCGACGCCGACGCGCCCGCCGCCCTCGTCGCCACGGCGGCCGAGGCGCTCGGCGGGCGCCTGGACATCCTCGTCGCCAACCACGCCCGCAGCGGCATGGACGGCACCCTCGAAGAGATCGACGCGTCCATGCTCGACGTGCACTGGGCGGTCGACACCCGCTCGGTGATCCTGCTCGTGCAGGCGTACGCGCGGCTGCGCGCCGGGCTCGCGCCGCGCACGCCCGGCGGCCGCGTCATGATGATGACGTCCGGCCAGGACAACGCGGGCGGCATGCCGGGCGAGATCGCGTACGGCCTGCAGAAGGGCGCGCTGGCCTCGACGACGCGGTCGCTCGCGACGACGCTCGCCGAACTCGCCGTCACGGTGAACACCGTCAACCCGGGCCCCGTGGACACGGACTACATGACGGGCGACGCCTACGACGACATCGCCGCCCTCTTCCCGGCGGGCCGCTGGGGCATGCCCGACGACCCGGCCCGTCTCATCGCGTGGCTCGCGACGGACGAGGCCGAGTGGATCACGGGGCAGGTCATCGACTCCGAGGGCGGCATCCGGCAGTGACGGCGGGCTCCGAGCCGGAGCCGGGCCCGGAGCCGGGGAGTGGGACGGGGCGGGAGCCGCGAAGGCACCGCCCCGCCCGCCTCACAGCGCCGAGAGCTCGTCCACCAGATCGTCGAGCCCGAGCGAGCCCTGCGACAGCGCCGCCATGTGCCACGCCTTCGCGTCGAACGCGTCCCCGTGCCGCCGCCGCGCGTTCTCGCGGCCGAGCAGCCAGGCGCGCTCACCGAGCTTGTAGCCGATGGCCTGGCCGGGGATCGTCAGATAGCGCGTCATCTCGCTCTCGACGAAGTCCGCGGGCCGGCTGCAGTGCGACCCGTAGAACTCCTGGGCCAGCTCGGGGGTCCAGCGCTCACCGGGGTGGAACGGGGAGTCCGCGGGGATCTCCAGCTCCAGGTGCATGCCGATGTCGACGATGACCCGCAGCGCGCGCATCATCTGCGCGTCCAGGTAGCCGAGGCGCCGCTCGGGGTCGGTGAGGAAGCCCAGCTCGTCCATCAGCCGCTCCGCGTACAGCGCCCAGCCCTCCGCGTTGGCGCTGACGATGCCCACGGTCGCCTGGTAGCGGGACAGGTCCTCGGCGACGTGCGCCCACTGCGCGAGCTGCAGATGGTGGCCGGGCACGCCCTCGTGGTACCAGGTGGACACCAAGTCGTACACGGGGAAGCGGGTCTCGCCCATGGTGGGCAGCCAGGTCCGGCCGGGGCGCGAGAAGTCCTCCGAGGGCCCGGTGTAGTACGGGGCGGCGGCGCCGCCGGGCGGGGCGATCCGCGACTCCACCTTCCGCACCCGCTCGGCGAGTTCGAAGTGCGTGCCGTCCAGCGCCTCGATCGCCTCGTCCATCAGGTCCTGCAGCCACTGCCGAACCTCGTCGACACCGTCGATGTGCGCGCCGTGCTCGTCGACGTGCGCGAGCGCCGCCCACGGCGTGGCCGCGCCCGGCAGGATCTTCTCGGCCTCGGTCCGCATCTCGCCGAGCAGCCGGTGGTACTCGGCCCAGCCGTACGCGTACGCCTCGTCCAGATCCAGGTCCGTGCCGTTGAAGTGGCGCGAGAGGCGGGCGTAGCGCTCGCGGCCCACGACCTCGGGAGCGCCCTCGATCGCGGGCGCGTACACGTCCCGCATCCAGTCGCGCAGCGCCACGACCGCGCCGGTCGCCGCCTTCGCCGCCGTGTCGAGCTCGGACCGCAGCGCCTGCGGTCCGTCCGCCGCGAACTCCTCGTACCAGCCGGGGCCGTCCTCGGTCCCCGCCCACTGCGTCAGCTGCTCGATGAACGTCGCCGTCGGCCGGGGCGCGGCGAAGAGCCCCCGCTCCAGGCCGAGTTCGAGGGAGGCCCGATACCCCTCGTACGCGCCGGGAACCGCCCGCAGCCGCTCGGCGATCGCCGCCCAGTCCTCGTCCGTGTCCATCGGCGTCACCGTGAAGATCTCCCGGACCGCGTGCGGCGCGGTGTGCAGGTTGCCGACGGCACGCAGGCCCTCGTCGGCCTCGTGCACGGCGAGCTCCGCCGTGAGCCGCTCGCGCAGCAGCCGCGCGCAGCGCCGCTCCACGTCGCTGTCGGCGCCCGGGCGTGCCTCCGCCTCGTCGAGCCGCGCCAGCGTCGTGCGCGCGAGCGCCGCGAGGGCGTCCAGGCCCGCGGGGGAGAGGTCGGGGAGTCTGCTGTTGCTCTCCTTGACGCCGAGAAAGGTGCCGGTGACGGGGTCCAGGGCGATGAGCTCGTCGACGTAGGTGTCGGCGACCTCGCGGGGCAGCGGCCCTGAGCCCGCGGCCGTGGGGGTGATGTTCGTGTCTGACATGCGGACATCCTGGTACGGGACAGGGCCGCACGTCACTGGCGCGTGGGCGCCGCACGGGGCGCGGCGGCGATCATCCGTCCTTTATTTGACCGATCGTTCCAGCCGGGGTTAGCGTCTGCCGTATGGCGAGGACCAAGGAATTCGATCCCGACGCCGCGCTCGGGGCCGCGCTCGACCTGTTCTGGAGCCGTGGCTACGAGGCGACGTCCATGGCGGACCTCGTGGAGCATCTCGGCATCGGTCGCGCCAGCATCTACGCGACCTTCGGCAACAAGCGCGAGCTGTATCTGAAGGCCATGGACCGCTATGCGGAACTGAACGATCCGATGCTGCTCGACGAGCTCTCCCGGCCCGGCCCCGCGCTGCCCGGAGTGCGCGCCCTGCTCGACCGGTTCGTGGCCGAGTCGTCCGCGCCTGACACCCGGCTCGCCGGCTGCTTCGTCACCAACACGGCGGCGGAGCTGGCCCCGCACGACCCCGCGGCCGACCGCAGGGTGGAGCTGAACTGGGAGCAGATCGAAACCCTGCTGCACGCGGCGCTCACTCGCGCGCGGGCCCAGGGGGAGATCCCCGAGGACCGCGATCCGCGCGCCCTCGCTCGCATGCTGCTCGTGCTCCTGCAGGGCATGCGGGTGGTCGGCAAGGTCTCCGGCGGCGAGGCCCGCGTGCGGGCGGCGGCACAACAGGCGCTGTCGCTGCTGGCGTAGGCGGTCACCGGCCCCGACTCTCCCCGCCCCGACGCGACTTGTCCCGACGTGACTTGTCCCGGGCGGCGGATTCCCACGCCTCAATAATGGAACGATCGGTCAATTATGACAGTCTCTTCGAGGAGGACGCACATGGCGCAGAACAAGGTCGCCGTACTCGGCACCGGGATCATCGGCGCACCCGTGGCGCGCCATCTGCGGGCGCACTTCGATGTACGCGTCTGGAACAGGACCCAGGCCAGGGCGGAGCCCCTCGCCGCGTACGAGGGCATCGAGGTGTGCGGCACCCCGGCCGAGGCGGTCGCGGGCGCCGATGTCGTGGTCACCGTCCTCAAGGACGGACCGGCCGTGCGCGAGGCCCTCGCGGCGGCCGCGCCCGCGCTGGCCGAGGGCGCGGTGTGGGTTCAGCTGAGCACGGTCGGCGCCGAGGAGATCGACGGCCTCGCACGGCTCGCGGACGAGCACGGGCTCGTGCTGTACGACGCGCCGGTGCAGGGCACCAGGCAGCCCGCGGAGAACGGTGCGCTGGTGGTCCTCGCCTCGGGGCCGCGAGTCGCCGGGGAGCCGCTGGAGCTCGCGCGGCTGGTGTTCGACGCGATCGGCGCGCGCACGGTCTGGGTCTCCGACGAGCCCGGCGCGGCCAGCCGCCTCAAGCTCGCCCTGAACAGCCTCGTGTTCGCCCTCACCCACGGCACCGCCGAAAGCCTCGCCCTGGCCGAGGCGTTGGGCGTGGACCCGGCGCTCGTCGTCGAAGCGGTCGCGGGCGGCCCCCTGGACAGCCCGTTCTTCCAGGCCAAGGCCGCGGCGATCCGCGCGGGCGACTACGCGGCCAGCTTCTCCGTGAGCAACTCCGTCAAGGACGCGGAACTCGTCGTGGCGGCGGCGGAGTCGGCCGGGGTGGCCGCCGATGTCGGCGCCGCGGGACTCGCCCGGTTCCGGCGCGCGGCCGACGCCGGACACGGCGACAAGGACATGGCCGCCTCGTACCTCGTGGCCCGGACCGGCGGCGTGGGGCGGGACCTGGGCGCGGGGGCCTGAAGGGCGCCGTACGGCGGACGCCCGCACCTGATCGCGCGAGGCGGGGTGCGGGCGTCTTGTCGCTCCTGGATTCCGGTGGCGGCCGCGGACGCTACTGGTGGCTGTCGTACGGCAGTTGCGAGCGCACCGGCGTGGCGTCGAGGCGGGCGGTGATGACGAGCGTGCCCTCCTCGATCTGGAAGTCCAGCGGGAGGTTCAGGCCGCGCATCGCCGCGACCATCCCGGTATTGGACGACTGCGTGACCGCGTACACGCTCTCGCAGCCCGCCTCGATCGCCATCGAGACCAGGCGGCCGAGCAGTTCGCCGCCGATGCCGCGACGCTGCCAGTCGTCCTCGACGAGCAGCGCGATCTCCGTCTCGTCGCCGTCCCACAGCAGATGGCCGAGGCCGACGACGCGGCCGGACGCGCTGCGTGCGGCGAGCGTGCGGCCGAAGCGCGGGCTCAGGAGGTGGTTGAGATAGCGGTCGGCGTCGTTGACCGGGCCGTGGTAGCGCATGCCGAGGGTGCGCTTCGAGCAGCGCTCGTGCATGTCCTTGGCGGCCCGGAGGTCGCCCGTGTCGGCGCGGCTCACCGTGATGTCGCTGCCCTCGGGGAGGGTCAGGACGTCCTGGCCGCGCGGGATGCGCGGGCCGAGCCGGGTGTCCAGCTCCACGAGCGCCCGCGCGCGGGCGAACTCCGTGGGGGTGAACGGGAGATAGGGGCGCTCGACCGTGATCACTCCGCCTTCGGGGGCCCGGAGCCGCAGCACGGTCCCGTCGAGCGCGCCCTCGACGGGCGCCGCTTCCTCCAGCGCGCGCTCCGTCTGCCCCGGCTTCGCGGGCAGGGAGCGGATGGTGCACCGGCCCAGCAACTGGCGCAGCGCGAGCGGCAGTTCCGCCGCGTCCAGGGCCGTGCGCGTGGCCAGGCCCAGGATCCGGGTCGGCGCGTCCACCAGGTCGTGGGCGTCGGCCCGCTCGATCCAGGTGCTCGATCCGCCCGCGCGGGAGACCGTGCGGGTGAGGTCGGCCGCGGGCAGCGCCGCGGGGGCCCGCAGCAGGAACTCGTCGACCGTGCCGTCGGCCAGCGGGTGGGTCTGCAGGCTCAGGATGTCGACGCTGTCCCGCGCGAGGGCCGTGCACAGCACGGCGAGGGAGCCGGGGGCGTCGCGCACGGTCGTGCGCATGCGCCACAGCGTCGTCGGTTCGGGCCGCGGACCGGCCGTCGCGTCGGTGGTCGTGGTGTCGGTGGTGTCCCCGGTCCGGTCCTGGGCCGGGAGCGGCGGGGTGCCCGTATCGGGGCCGCCGTCCGCGCCTGGCGGCGCGTGCGTGTGGCGCCGTGCCCACCATGTGTGGAACCCGGCCGTGGCCACCAGGATCACGGCCGAGACGAGGAGCAGTTCGGGCCCGTCCGGGCCGTGCCCCACGAGATTGGCCACCGCGTCCGCCACGGCCACGGCCGTGAACAGCGCGGCGAGTTCGACGACATCCCGGCGCCAGTGGTGCACCGGCCTGCCGTGCCTCTTGCGCGTCACATCAGACATGTCAGCACTCATGCAGTCACTCTGGCCGAAGGGTGTTGCGTGATCACGAACGGTTTGTGACTGATGGGTTAAGAGCGGTTCTGTCCGTTTCATTACTTTTTGCTCACCCCGGTTGTCCGTTGCTGTCCCCCGTATGCCCGCAACGGTCCACGCGGGTGCGGACCGGACGTGGGCCGGCCCGCACCCGCGCGGGTCGTCACTGGCCCACGCGTCCCGGCTGCAGCACCTTGGTGAAGAGCACGCCTCCGCCCTGCTGCCGCAGTCGCACCGTCAACTCGCCACTGTCGCCGTCGATGTCCACCTCTCCGTAGTAGGGCGGTGTCTCCGCCGGCGATGTGTTGGCACGGTCCGGCGCCTTGACGAACGTCTGGTCCGGGCCGAAGGTTCCATCGAGTTTCACAGCCGGGAAACCGCCCGCGGCGAGCGGCCCGGACACGAATTCCCAGAACGGCGCGAAGTCCTTGAAGGCGGCGCGCGAGGGGTCGTAGTGCTGCGCCGAGGTGTAGTGCACGTCGGCCGTCAGCCACACCGTGCCCGTGATCCGGCGGTGCTTGATGTGCCGAAGGAGTTCGGCGATCTGCAGCTCACGGCCGAGCGGCGCGCCCGGGTCGCCCTGCGCGACGGCCTCGAAGTTCGTCTGGCCGTCCCCGACCACCAGGCCCAGCGGCATGTCGGAGGCGATGACCTTCCACACCGCGCGCGAGCGGGACAGCTCCCGCTTCAGCCAGGCGAGCTGTTCGGCGCCCAGGATGCCGGTGGCGTCCTCGGGCTGCCGGTTCGGCGAGTTGGCGTTGCGGTACGTGCGCATGTCGAGCACGAACACGTCCAGGAGCGGGCCGTGCCTGAGCACCCGGTACACCCGTCCCTCGCGGGCCCCGGGGCGCTGCGTGGAGATCGGGTAGTACTCGCTGAACGCCCGCAGCGAACGCCCCGCGAGGACGTCCACGTCCTTCTCCGTGTAGCGCGCGTCCTCCAGGATCTGCCCCGGGTACCAGTTGTTGCGCACCTCGTGGTCGTCCCACTGCACGATGGACGGCACCTGGGCATTGAACCGGCGCAGGTGCTCGTCGAGCAGGTTGTACCGGAAGTTGCCGCGGAACTCCGCGAGGGTCTCGGCGACCTTCGACTTCTCCGGAGTGGTGATGTTCTTCCACACCCGGCCGTCGGGCAGCTTGACGCTCGCCTGGATGGGGCCGTCGGCATAGATGTTGTCGCCGCTGCACAGGAAGAAGTCGGGGTTGCGGCCGCGCATCTCCTCGTACACCCGCCAGCCGCCGAGCTCCGGGTTGATGCCCCAGCCCTGGCCCGCGATGTCCCCCGACCACAGGAAGCGCACGTCGTCCCGGCGTCTGAGCGAGGTCGTGCGGAACGTGCCGGTCACCGGTTTTCCGGTACGGCGCGGGTCGTCGGGGTCGGCCAGGAGCACGCGGTAGTGGATCTGCTCGCCGGAGGGCAGCCCGCGCAGCCGCGTGGTGCCGGTGAAGTCGGTGCGGGGGCCGAGCAGCGGGCCGTGCCAGCGGGTCGGCCGCCGGAACGACTCCGTGGCGGACGTCTCCACGATCATGCGGGCGGGCCGGTCGGAGCGCACCCACACGAGCCCCGAGTGTGCGCCCACGTCACCGGCCTGCACCCCCCAGTCGGCGCTCGGACGCCCGCGCAGGGCCAGCGCCGGGGCCGCGCCGGACAGCGAGGGCACGGCGAGCGCCGCGGGCACGACGAGCGAACCGCGCAGCAGGCTGCGGCGGCGCGGGGACGGGCTCGACGGACGGTGTGACATGAAGACGCCTCCAGGGACGGCGAATCGGTCGGATGTGCAGTGCCACGTGTACTGCTGCGCCACGGCGCCCACGCGAACCACAAGTGAACAACCGCCCACGGGGGCAGGGGAACAGCCGCGCCGACTCCGCAGACGGTGCTCTACGTGGACGACGATGTCCTGGACGGCCGCCGCCCGGTGCTCAGCACGCGCGCGTGGTCCGGCTCCCGAGGTCCCTGAGCCTCCGGAGGCCGACGGCCCGCGTTCGCCCTGTGGAGGTTCAGCGGCTGGTGTCGAGGATGACGCGCGCCACCCGTGCCGGGTCGTCGTGCATCGGGACGTGCCCGCACCCGGGCAGCCGTACGAGCCGGGCCCCCGGGATGGCGTGCTTGGCGCGGACCCCCTGACGGCGCAGCAGCAGCCGGTCGCGGGTGCCCCAGGCGACGGTGACCGGCAGGTCCGGCACGTCGTCACGGAAGCGCACGTCCCGCCCTGCGGCCAGCGTCTCGTGGAAGCCGGTGGCGTTGCGCAGCGCCAGGGTCTCCGCGACCACCGCCTCCGGCGAACGGTGGCCGGGGTGGGCGTAGATGGTGCTGGTGAGCGCGGTCCTGCCGACCGCGCTCCGCGAGAGCCGCTCGACCATCGGCAGGGGCATGCCGCGCGCGATCCGGTGCATCGCGCGCAGCGTCGTGAAGGCGTACCGGCGCTCCGCCTCGCTCCAGAACCCGGCGGGGGAGAGCGCGGTGACGGACCGTACGAGCTTCTCCCGGCCGAGTTCGAGCGCGAGCAGCCCGCCCAGGGAGTTGCCCGCCACATGCGGCCGTTCGACGCCCAGGGCCCCGCACAGGGCGTGCAGCGCGGGCACCACCGTCGACAGGTCGTACGCGAGCCCGTCCGGCAGCGCCGGGGAGGCGCCGAAGCCGGGCAGGTCCACGGCGATCACGTCGCGCTCGGCCGCGAGAATCCCGATGACGGGGTCCCAGGCCTGCCGGTGGTGGCCTATGCCGTGCAGCAGGAGCAGCGGTGCCCCGGTGCCCGAGCGCTGGTAGGCGACCGTCACCGAGCGCGGCCCGCGGGGCGACTCGACACCGAACGACACCTCTGCGGCCTCTGCGGCCCCTGCCATCCGTGCGGCCATGACTGCTCCTGACTTAGACGCCTTGTCAGCAACAATTACCGTCCAGTAGCGACGACTTCAAGAGCGCGGCGCCACCGACTTGCCGCCGCGCCCGGACGCGGCCCGCCGGAGGCTCGGTGTGATCCTCGTCGGCTTGCCCGACGGAGGTGGACACGAGCAGATCCGTCGGCTGGGATGGAGCCGTGGCTACCGACATCGCGACCGACGTCTTCGAAGAGCACCGGCCCGTCCTCATGGGCGTCGCCTACCGCATGCTCGGGCGGGTGGCCGACGCCGAGGACGTCGTCCAGGACGCCTGGCTGCGCTGGTCCGCCGGCGAGCGCGAGGACGTGCGCGAACCGCGTGCCTATCTGGTGCGGATCACCACCCGCCTCGCCATCGACCGGCTGCGCCACGCGCAGTCGCGCCGCGAGTCGTACGTCGGCCCCTGGCTGCCCGAGCCGCTCGTCACCGACTTCGGGCCGACCGTGCCCGACACCGCGGAGAAGGCCGTGCTCGCCGACTCCGTGTCGCTCGCCGTGCTCGTCGTCCTGGAGTCCCTGTCGCCGCTGGAACGCGCGGTGTTCGTGCTGCGCGAGGCCTTCGGGTTCCCGTACGCGGAGATCGCCGAGACGCTCGACCGCAGCGAGGCCGCCGTCCGTCAGCTCGCCGGGCGCGCCCGCAAGCACGTGGAGGAGGGGCGCCCCCGCTTCGAGGTCGACCCGGCCGAGCGCCGCGACCTCACCGAGCGCTTCCTCGCCGCCGCCGTGGACGGCGACCTGGACGGGCTGATGTCCGTGCTCGCGCCGGACGCCGACCTGGTGGGCGACAGCGGCGGCAAGGTCAGGGCGCCCCTGCGGGTCGTGGAGTCCGCCGACAAGGTGGGCCGCTTCATCGTGGGCGCGGCACGCAAGGGCCTCGCGGAGCACGCCGACTTCGAGATCCGCCACCTGGAGGTCAACGGCGTCGAGTCCGTCCTCTTCTTCGCCGACGGCAAGCCCGACAGCGTCATCCAGCTGGAGATCTCCGACGGACGTATCCAGCGCGTGTACATCGTGCGGAATCCGGACAAGCTCGGGGGGCTCGGCATCTAGCGCCCCCGACCCGCGCGAAACGGCCCCCGCCCGGCATACGGGCGGGGGCCGTGCCATGTGCGCGCCCGGTGGCGACGCATCGGATTGCGTCACGCCCGTCCGTCAGGTGTCGACCACGCGCGAACAGCACGTGAATGCTCTGTGGCACCACTTCACTGCGGGCTGTAACGGACTCAGGATTGGTCTTGACCAAGGGTGAGCGCGGCTCTATCGTCGCTGAGATAGTGCAGGAACCTTTAATAAACAAGGCGCGAAAAAGCCGCCTGCGCACGGCGATTGCGGAGGACAGGGTGGGGACCACGCAGCTGGAATCGGTGCCGGAGCCGAAGTACTGGCACCTCAAGACCGTGCTCAGCGAAGCACTGGACTCCGAGTTCGCCGTGGGCGAGATCCTGCCCAACGAGCGCGACCTCGCCGCCCGGTTCGGCGTCGCCCGCGCGACGCTCCGCCAGGCACTGGAGCAGCTCGAGCTGGAAGGACGCCTGCAGCGCCGCCGCGGCGTCGGCACGACCGTCGCACCGCCCCGCATGGGCGTCGCCGTCGGCTCCGCCCAGGGCACCTGGCCCGGCGCGGCCGGGGACGCCTGGCAGCCCGCGGACAGCGATCTCGCACCGGCGCCCGCCGACGTGGCCCGCGCCCTGGACATCGACCCGGACGAGCCGGTGCACACGGTGCGCCGCACCCGCGTCTCGCACGGCCAGCCCGTGGCCGCCGAGCTGCTGTACGTCCCTGCGGGGTCGGTCCCCGACCTCTCCGCGATCGACGCGCCCGCGGGTGCGGCCCGCGCGCGTGCCGTGCTGCGCGAGCTCGGCCGCCTCGCGCTGGAGGGCCAGGACCGCTCCGTCGAGCTCGGCTCCGCCCGCGCGGACGACGCCAAGGCCCTGGACCGCCTGCCCGGCGCCCCGGTCCTGGTCGTCACCACGCGCTTCCTCGTCGGCGGGCGCACGGCGGCGCTCTCCATGGCGACGTACCGCGCGGACACCTGCCGCCTCACCTTCGGCGACCAGGGCGCGGTCGAGATCCACCACGGGCCGGAGCGGCAGGCTTCCTGACCGCCGGGAAGAGCCGGGAAGCAGCGGGAACCGAAGCAGCGGGAATCTTCGAAGGCGGGGCCTTCCTCTCGATCCGTCGAGAGGAAGGCCCCGCCTTCTCGCACTGCCTGACACCTGTCGGCGGCTCCTGAGGCGACCACCGTGCCCTACTGCCGCGCGGTCACCGTGCCCTCCACCGCGAACAGCTCCTCCTCCACGTGGTCGAGCGCGAGCCGCAGCGCGCCCGTGGCCACCGCCGCCTCGCCGAGCATCGACAGCGTCACCCGTGGCGGCCTGAGGCAGTAGCGGGCCAGCTCCTGGTGGAGCGGCTCCAGGACGCCGTCCAGGCCCGCGGCCCAGCCGCCCACGACGACCAGCTCCGGGTCGAGCGCGAGCACCAGCGCGGCCACGTCGTGCACCAGGCGGCGGATGAAGCGGTCGACCGCGGCCAGCGCCCGCTCGTCGCCCTCGCGCGCGTGCGCGAAGACCTCCGCGACCGCCTGCTCGTCCAGCGGGTGCAGTGGCTCGTCCGTGGTCGAGAGCAGCGTCTCCGGCGTCACCTCGCGGCCCAGCAGGTGCAGCGCGCCGATCTCGCCCGCCGCCCCGCCGTACCCCCGGTGCAGCCGCCCGCCGATCAGCGAACCGGCGCCGGGGCTCAGCCCGGCCAGGACGAACACCACGTCGTCCGACTCCGTCGCCGCGCCCTTCCAGTGCTCGGCGACCGCCGCGGCGTTCGCGTCGTTCTCCACCAGGACCGGGCACTTGAAGGAGCGTCGCAGCCGCTCGCCCAACGGCAGGCCCGTCCAGCCCGGCAGCGCCGTGCTGAGCCGCACCGAACCGTCGGCCTCCACGATCCCCGGGCTGCCGACGCCCACGGCGCGCAGCGAGCCGCGCGAGACGCCCGCGCGGCGCAGCAGATCGGCGACGGAGCCACGCACCCGCTCCAGGCGCTCGTCGGCGGACGCTGTCTCCGACACGTCCTTCGCCGCCGTCCCGAGGATCTTGCCGTCGAGGTCGGACAGCACGGCGGCGACGCGGTGCGGACCGATCTCAAGACCGAGCAGATGTCCCGCCTCCGCCCGGAACCGGAATTTCCGCGCCGGTCGGCCCTGCCGCCGCGCACCCCCCTCGTCCGCGTCCGTCTCCACGACGAGCCCGGCCTCGCTGAGCCCCTCGACCACGCCCTCGACGGTGGGCCGGGAAAGCCCCGTCACCCGGGTGATCTCGGTGAGTGTCGCGAAGTCAGCCGCACGCAGCGCGTGCAGCACGACCGCGGAGTTGATCCGCCGTAGCAGAGAAGGATCTCCGCCGGTCAGCCGCCCCAACGTCCGTCCTTCCATCCCATGCGCATGATGGGCGAAGAGTACTCGGAAGCCACCGATCGGGGCGAGTGCCGATCTGGCCGCCCGGAAGGGGGGCCGGTTCAGCCGGGCGCGACGAAACCGGATTCGTACGCCGTGATCACGGCCTGGGTCCGGTCGCGTGCCCCGAGCTTCGCGAGCAGCGAGCTCACATGCGACTTCACGGTCTCGGTGCCGACGACGAGGCGCGCCGCGATCTCCGCGTTCGACAGACCACGCGCCATCAGCCTCAGCACCTCCTCCTCGCGCCCCGTCAGCGCGGCCCGCTCCAGGGCCGCCCGGGCGTCCGGATTGCCCCGCTGGCGGCCGTGGGAGCCCGCGAGCTCCCGCACCGCCGCCGGGAACAGCAGCGACTCGCCCTCGGCGACGAGGCGCACCGCGTGCACGATCTCCGCGGGCCTCGCACGCTTCAGGAGGAAGCCGTCGGCACCCGCGCGCAGCGCCTCGTACACGTACTCGTCGTTCTCGAAGGTCGTGATGACGACGATCTTGGGCGGGTCGGTGACCGTGCGCAGGACCGCGCGGGTGGCCTCGATGCCGTCGAGCAGCGGCATGCGCACGTCCATGGCCACCACGTCCGGCCGCAGCTCCCGCACCAGGGGGATCACGGCGGCGCCGTCCGCCGCCTCCCCGACGACCTCGATGTCGGGCTGTGCCTCCAGGACGGCACGCAGACCCGCGCGGACGAGGGGCTCGTCGTCGACGAGCAGGACGGTGACCGGCATCCGGTCAGCGTAGATCACGCGATTTTCGGGGCGACGCCGCGTCGATCTTTTCGGTACGCCGCCACCTCGTGCCTTTCGGTACGCCGCCGCGTACCGGAGCGGGCCGCTACGCCAGGGGCAGTTCGACGCGGACCCGCCAGTCGCCCTCGTGCGGTCCCGTGTGCGCCCTGCCGCCGAGCAGCGTCGCCCGCTCCCTGATCCCGCGCAGGCCGCTGCCGCCGCGCCCCGTGGGCGTCCCGTGCCCCGACAGGGCGTTGCGCACGTCGAGCGTGAGCAGACTGTCGTCGGCCGTGACCCGGACGCGTACCGGAACAGGGCCCGCGTGCCGCAGGACGTTGGTCAGGGACTCCTGGAGCATGCGGTAGCCCTCGCGCGACACCGGCCCCGGCAGCCGGTCCACCGGGCCCGTCACCTCGGCCTCGACCTTCACGCCCGACGTGCGCGCGGAGTCCAGGAGCCGGTCGGCGTCCACGAGCGTCGGCCGCTCGCGCCCGGGCCGCCCGTCCTCCCGCAGCACCCGGAGCACCCGTTCCAGGTCCTCCAGGGCGTGCCTGCCGGTGTCCTCGATGGCCTCCAGGGCGCGCTCGGTGAACGCCGGGTCGGCGGTCGCCCGCGCGGCGCCCGCCTGGACCACCGCGACGGTCAGCGCGTGCCCGATGGAGTCGTGCAGTTCGCGGGCGATGCGGTTGCGTTCCAGGAGCTGCTCGGTGCGCTCCTCCAGGGCGGCGAGTCGCTGGGCGGGGGAGGGCCCGAGGAGGCGCCCGGCGACAGCGGTCATGAAGTGCCCCACCGCCACCACGAAGCCGAGGAGGATCAGGAGCGGCACGGGGACGAGCAGCGCGTCCGTCCACCAGGGGCCGTCGGCCAGCACGGGGAAGTACAGCGCCGGATCCGCCGTGCGCTCCTGCGCCGTCGCGCCGATCAACGCCAGTGTCTGCCCCATGAGGAACCACGTCACGAAGGCCGTCGCGGATCCGGCCTCGATCCGCAGCACCAGCCAGAGCGCCGTGCGGTACCGCTCGTTCCAGGAGGCCGACGGCATGACGGAGACACCGGGGCCGGTGGGCTCCGTGTCGTGCGGACCGGCCGCCCCGCGCGCGTGGGCGCCGGGGAACAGCATCAGGCGCGCCTGCAGCCCCTCGGCCCGGCGCATCGCCGGCACCAGACCGGCCGCGATCCCCAGCGGGACCGGCAGCACGAAGAACCCCACGAACACGTCGAGGACCCGCGCGTCCGACATCCCGTAGACCGACGCGCACGTCAGCCCGGCGACACAGCCGACGAGGACGTGCAGCCAGCGGGTGTACGTAACCGCGCGGTAGAGCGGTCGCAGGAAGCGGGGCATGCCGTCATCGTGCCAGCACCCGCGCGGGGCACGGCTCCCCCGTGCGGGGGAGACGATCTCCCCGGGCGGGGGAGGCCACAGGCCCGCCCGCGCCGCGACGCTGTCCCCATGACCAGCATCGACGTCCAACAGCTCACCAAGGAGTACGGCACCACCCGCGCGGTGGACGACGTGACGTTCAGCGTCCGCCCCGGCCAGGTCACCGGCTTCCTCGGCCCCAACGGCGCCGGAAAGTCCACCACGTTGCGCCTCGTGCTCGGCCTCGACCGGCCCACGTCCGGCACCGCGACCGTCGGGGGGCGCCCGTACGCGGCGTACGACGAACCGCTCCGCCAGGTCGGCGCCCTGCTCGACGCGCAGGCCGCCCACGGGTCCCGCACCGCCCGCAGCCACCTGCTCGCGCTCGCCGTGAGCAACGGGATCGCCCCGGCGCGCGTGGCCGAGGTCCTGGAGGAGACGGGCCTGTCCGCCGTCGCGGGGCGCCGCGTGAAGACGTACTCCCTGGGCATGCGGCAGCGCCTCGGGATCGCCGCCGCGCTGCTCGGGGACCCCGCCGTCGTGCTCTTGGACGAGCCGTCCAACGGGCTCGACCCCGAAGGGATCATCTGGATCCGTGAGTTGATGCGCGGTCTGGCCCGGGAGGGCCGCACCGTCCTGGTGTCCAGCCACCTCATGAACGAGACCGCGACGTTCGCCGACCACCTGGTGGTCCTCGGCCGCGGCAGGCTGCTCGCGGACACCCCGATGCGGGAGTTCATCGAGGCGCACAGCCGGCCCCGGGTCCGGGCGCGCACCACCGACCCGGCCCGGTTGCGCGCGGCGCTCGCCCGCGCGGGGCACGAGCTGACCGCGACGGACGACGGCCGCTGGACGGTCGACGGCGTCCGGGCCGAGGAGATCGGCAGGCTCGCCGCCGACGCGGGCGTGCCGATCCTCGAACTCGCCGACGAGGAGGCCTCCCTGGAGGAGGCGTACCTCGCGCTCACCGCCGCCGAGACGGAGTTCTCCGCGTCCGCTGCGTCTTCCTCGGCGCCCACCCCCCTCCAGGAGGCCTGACCGTGTCCACGTCCGCCGTGCTGCACTCCGAATGGATCAAGATCAAGTCGCTGCGGGGGAGCGTCGGTTCGCTCATCGCGGTGTTCGTGGCGACCGTCGCCATCACCGTCCTCGTCTTCGCCACCGTCGGCGGCGCGGAGGCCGACAACGCCGACGCCGAACCCCTCTTCGACGCCTTCTACGCGTTCAACTTCGGGCAGGTCGCCGCCATCAGCTTCGGCGCCACGGCCGTCAGCTCCGAATACGTCAACGGCGCGCTGAGGGTCTCGCTGGCAGCCGTGCCGCGCCGCGGGCTCTTCTACGGCGCGAAGACCGCCGTCCTGGGCGCGGCGGCCCTCCTCGTGGGGCTCGTCACCAGCTTCACCACGTTCCTCGGCGGCCAGGCCTTCCTGGGGGACGACGCCATTGGCCTCGGTCACCCCGGGGCGGTGCGCGCATGCGTCGGGGGCGGCGTCTACCTCGCGTTGATGGCGCTGTTCGCGGCGGGCCTCGCGGCGGTGCTGCGCAGCGGCGTCGCGGTGCTCAGCGTGCTGATCCCGTTCACCCTGATCGTCCCGTTCGTGCTCGGGGACATGGCGGGCGGCGCGGCCCAGTTCCTGCCCGACCGGGCCGGGCAGCAGATCCTGCACGAGGCCCCGGACGGGATGCTCGGGCCCTGGCCGGGGCTCGGGGTGACGGCGCTGTGGGCGGCGGCGTCGCTGGCCGCCGGGTGGTGGGCGGTGCGGAGGCGGGACGCGTGACGCGACGAGTCGCGGGCGCGTGACGTGATGAGACGGGACGCGTGACGAGGCGCGGACGCGTGACGACGCGCGACGAAACCGGACGCGTGGAGACACGCGACGCGGGCGCGGGCCGCTGAGGCCCCGTCAGGCCTCCGACGCCTGACGGACGCCCCATTGTCAGCGGCAGCGGCTTTACTGGAAGCCATGAGCAGCGCAGACCACCTCGCCGCGATCGACCTGCTGCGTGCCCGGGACTTCCCCGCGGCGCCCGGCAGGTCGGAGCACGGCTACGGCGGACCCGGCTTCCACGTCGCGGAGCTGTCGACGTACGACCAGCTGTGGGACGACGACGGCACGGCGCACGAGGAGACGGAGGCGCGCTGCGAGGCCGAGTGCGACGCCCTGCGGGCGCTCCTCACCGAGCGCTGGGGCGCGCCGCGGGCCTTCGGCCTGACCGGCGTCCTCGTCCGCCTGATGGCCGAGAAGGCCGACGGCGCGGGCGCGTCGGTCCCCGACCCGTGGGCCACGCTCAGCGAGTCCGTCCCCGACCTCCACCTGTGGCGGTCCGACGGGCACTGGATAGCCCTGGGGGTCGCCCGCTGGGGCGAGCGCCTCGCGGTCCAGCTCCTCGCCGTGATCACGGAGGTCGACCCGCCGTAGCACGCGGCACGGGGTGGGGGCCGTCCGGGCACGCGGCCGCCTCCGTTCAGGAACCGAGCCCCAACTCCCCGTACGCACCCGGCCCGAAGAACCGCTCCACGTCCGCCTCGGTGACCGACGCGAGGTCGGCGGGTGCCCACCTCGGGGCACGGTCCTTGTCGACGACCTGGGCCCGCACGCCTTCGGGGAAGTCCGGCGCCGTCAGACAGGTACACGACACGCGGTACTCCTGGGCGAGCGCCTCCTCCAGGGACCCGAGAGCACGCGCCCGGCGCAGCGCGGCCAGCGTGACCTTCAGCGCGGTGGGGGAGCGCGACAGCAGGATCTCGGCGGTCTCCTTCGCCGCCCGCTCGCCGCAGGCCTGGAGACGGTCGACGATCTCCTCCACCGTGTCGGCGGCGTAGCAGGAGTCGATCCACGCGCGGCGCCCGGCGAGTTCGCCCTCCGGGGCGGCCGTCGCGTACGCCCGCACGGCGTCCGTCACGTCCGTGTCCGCGAGCGCCGCCGTGAAGTCCGCGAGCCGCTCCGACGGCACGTAGTGGTCGGCGAGGCCGCACAGCAGCGCGTCGCCCGCGCCCACCGACGTGCCGGTCAGCGCCAGATGCGTACCGAGCTCGCCCGGCGCCCGCGTCAGCAGGTACGTGGCGCCGACGTCGAGGACGAAGCCGATGATCGTCTCGGGCATGGCGACCTGGGACCGCTCGGTGACGACGCGCACGTCGCCATGGGCCGAGACCCCGACGCCGCCGCCCATGACATAGCCGTCCATCACGGCCACATACGGCTTGCGGTAGCGCGCGATCCGGGCGTTGAGCAGGTACTCGTCGTGCCAGAACGCCGCCGACGCCGCGCCGCCGCCCGCGAGGATGTCGTCGCGCACCGCCCGGATGTCGCCGCCCGCGCACAGGCCGCGTTCACCGGCGCCGGTCACGACCACCGTGCGGACGCCGTCGTCGTGTTCCCACGCGGTGAGCGCCTCGTCGATGAGGCGGACCATCGGGTGGTCGAGGGCGTTCAGGGCGCGGGGCCGGTTCAGGACGATACGGCCCGCGCGGCCCTCGACCCGCGTGAGGACCGGCGGTGCGTCGTGACTCACTGAGCTCCCTCGCCCTTGTCGTCCTCGTTATCGTGCTTGTCGCGCTTGTCCCCCTGGAACGCGTCCAGGATCCGCTCCGCCGCCAGGGTCGCCGTGAGCGTCCCCTCGCGCACCCGCGCCTCCAGGTCCGGCGCGAGCCGCCGCACATCGGGGTGGGCGTGCAGTCGGCCGAGGAGCTCGTCGCGGACCATCGTCCACGTCCAGTCGACCTGCTGGTCACGGCGTTTCGCGGCGAGGCGGCCGGTGGAGTCCAGGAGCGCGCGATGCTGTTCGAGCCGGTCCCAGAGCGTGTCGAGGCCCTTGGACTCGCGGGCGCTGCAACTCAGGACGGGCGGCGTCCAGGCGGCGTCGGAGGGGTGCATGAGCCGCAGGGCGCCCGCCAGTTCGCGTGCCGCCGAGCGCGCGTCCCGCTCGTGCGGCCCGTCCGCCTTGTTGACCGCGATCACGTCCGCCAGCTCCAGGACGCCCTTCTTGATGCCCTGCAGCTGGTCGCCGGTGCGGGCGAGGGTGAGCAGCAGGAACGTGTCGACCATGTTCGCCACGGCCGTCTCGGACTGGCCGACGCCGACGGTCTCCACGAGCACCACGTCGTACCCGGCCGCCTCCATCACCACGACGGACTCCCGGGTCGCCTTCGCGACGCCGCCGAGCGTCCCCGCCGTGGGCGAGGGCCGCACGAACGCCATCGGGTCCACCGCCAGGCGTTCCATCCGGGTCTTGTCGCCCAGGATGGAGCCGCCCGTCCGCGACGACGACGGGTCGACGGCGAGCACCGCGACGCGATGGCCCAGCGACGTCAGCATCGTGCCGAGCGCGTCGATGAACGTCGACTTGCCGACCCCCGGGACGCCGCTGATGCCGATGCGCCGCGCCCGCCCCGAGTGCGGCAGCAACTGCGTCAGCAACTGCTGTGCGAGCACGCGGTGTTCGGCCCTGGTGGACTCCACGAGCGTGATCGCCCGCGCGATGTGCGCGCGCTTGCCGTCGAGTACGCCCTTCACATAAGTGTCGAGATCGATCCTCGGTGCCATGGACTCAGCGGCTCACTGCTCGCCACTGCCGGAAGCGGCCTCGCCGGGCAGTTCGTGGCCGAGCCCGACGGCGAGCCGCCGCACCAGGTCGTACGCCGCGTCCGGGATGACCGTGCCAGGCGGGAACACCGCCGCCGCGCCCGCCTCGTGCAGCGCCTCGACGTCCTGCGGGGGAATCACGCCGCCCACGACGATCATGATGTCCTCGCGGCCCTCGGCGGCCAGCTCCGCGCGCAGCGCCGGGACCAGCGTCAGGTGACCCGCGGCCAGCGAGGAGACGCCCACGATGTGCACGTCCGCCTCGACGGCCTGCCGCGCCACCTCGGCGGGCGTCTGGAACAGCGGGCCGACGTCGACGTCGAAGCCCAGGTCGGCGAAGGCGGTCGCGATGACTTTCTGGCCGCGGTCGTGGCCGTCCTGGCCCATCTTGGCGACCAGGATGCGCGGGCGGCGGCCCTCGGCCTCCTCGAAGGACTTCACCAGCGCGCGAGTGCGCTCCACGGACGGCGACGGGCCTGCTTCGGTGCGGTACACACCGGAGATCGTACGGATCTGGCCCGCGTGCCGCCCGTACGCCTTCTCCAGGGCGTCGGAGATCTCACCGACCGTCGCCTTCGCGCGGGCCGCGTCGACCGCGAGCGCGAGAAGGTTGCCCTCCAGGCCGGGGCCCGAGCCGCGCTCGGCCGACGCGGTCAGCTTGCGCAGCGCGTCCTGGCAGACGGCCTCGTCGCGCTCCTCGCGCAGCCGCCGCAGCTTCTCGATCTGCTGGGCGCGCACCGAGGAGTTGTCGACCTTCAGAACCTCGATCTGCTCGTCGCTGTCCACGCGGTACTTGTTCACGCCGATCACCGGCTGCCGCCCGGAGTCGATGCGGGCCTGCGTGCGCGCGGCGGCCTCCTCGACGCGCAGCTTCGGGATGCCCGCGTCGATGGCCTGCGCCATGCCGCCCGCGGCCTCGACCTCCTGGATGTGCTGCCAGGTGCGGCGCGCCAGGTCGTACGTCAGCTTCTCCACGTACGCGCTGCCGCCCCAGGGGTCGATGACCCGGCAGGTGCCCGACTCCTGCTGGAGCAGCAGCTGGGTGTTGCGGGCGATGCGCGCCGAGAAGTCCGTGGGCAGGGCCAGGGCCTCGTCGAGGGCGTTGGTGTGCAGGGACTGCGTGTGGCCCTGCGTCGCCGCCATCGCCTCCACGCAGGTGCGCGTCACGTTGTTGAAGACGTCCTGGGCGGTCAGCGACCAGCCCGAGGTCTGCGAATGGGTGCGCAGCGACAGGGACTTGGCGTTCTTCGGGTCGAACTGCTTGACCAGCTTCGCCCACAGCAGGCGCGCCGCGCGGAGCTTGGCGACCTCCATGAAGAAGTTCATGCCGATCGCCCAGAAGAACGACAGGCGCGGCGCGAACGCGTCCACGTCCAGGCCCGCCTCCCGGCCCGCCCGCAGGTACTCGACGCCGTCGGCGAGCGTGTACGCCAGCTCCAGATCGGCCGTCGCACCGGCCTCCTGGATGTGGTAGCCGGAGATCGAGATGGAGTTGTAGCGCGGCATCTTCTGCGAGGTGAACGAGAAGATGTCGGAGATGATCCGCATCGAGGGCTTCGGCGGATAGATGTAGGTGTTGCGGACCATGAACTCCTTGAGGATGTCGTTCTGAATGGTCCCCGCCAGCTTCTCCGGCGGTACGCCCTGCTCCTCGGCGGCGACGATGTACAGCGCGAGCACGGGAAGGACCGCGCCGTTCATCGTCATCGACACGGTCATCCTGTCCAGCGGGATCCCGTCGAACAGCTGCCGCATGTCGTAGATCGAGTCGATGGCCACGCCCGCCATGCCGACGTCACCGGTCACCCGCGGGTGGTCGCTGTCGTAGCCGCGGTGGGTCGGCAGGTCGAACGCGACGGACAGGCCCTTCTGGCCCGCCGCCAGGTTGCGGCGGTAGAAGGCGTTGGACTCCTGCGCGGTGGAGAACCCCGCGTACTGCCGGATCGTCCAGGGCTGGTTGACGTACATCGTCGGGTAGGGACCGCGCAGATACGGCGCGACGCCCGGGTAGGTGCCCAGGAAGTCCAGGCCCTCCAGGTCGGCGCCCGTGTACAGCGGCTGGACCGCGATGCCCTCCGGGGTCTCCCACAGCAGGTCGTCCGCGTCCTTGCCGGTGGCCGACTCGACCGCGGCCCGCCACTGCTCGGCGCAGCCCCGCGGGGCCGCGTCCGGCTCCAGGCCGATGCCGGAGAAGTCGGGGATCGTCATGGCGCCACTTCCATGAGGTCGAGGGTGGAGGTGAGCACGGCCACGGCGTCGCAGCCGGCGAAGACATAGGCGTCGACATCCCCGAACTCACCGGGCCGTCCCGCGAGGAATACCCGCTCCGCGCCCGCCGACTTCAGCGCGGCGGCGACCGCGGCCGCCTCGTCCGCGTACAGGGCGTCGCTGGAGCACAGGCAGGCGACGCGCGCGCCGCTGGCCCGGAAGGCGTCGGCGGCGCTTCCTTCGTCCACGGAGACCGGGTCGTGCACGGCCTCGATGCCGCCCGCCTGGAACAGGTTCGAGGCGAACGTGGCACGGGCCGTGTGCGCCGCGGCCGGGCCGAGCGCGGCCAGGAACACCTTCGGGCGGGCGCCGGTCTCGGCGAGGTGGGCGTCGGAGCGGGCGCGCAGGGTCTCGTACGCTTCGTCGCGCCGCACCCGCGGCAGGCCGCCCGTCGGCCCTGCGGGCGCGCTCTCGCGTTCCACGGGCTTCTCGGCGAGGTTCGGGAACTCGCTGACGCCCGTGATGGGTTCGCGGCGCTTGGCGAGCTTCTTGCCGCGCTCCGCCCAGGTCGCCGCCAGCCGGTCGCCGATCATGCCGGAGCGCAGGGCCGCCGCCTGGCCGCCCGCACGCTCGATCTCCTGGAAGAAGTCCCAGGCGGCGTGCGCCAGTTCGTCGGTGAGCCGCTCCACGTAGTACGAGCCGCCCGCCGGGTCGATGACCCGGGCCAGGTGCGACTCCTCCAGGAGGATCGTCGAGGTGTTGCGGGCGATGCGGCGCGCGAACGCGTCCGGCAGGCCCAGCGAGTGGTCGAACGGCAGCACCGTGACCGCGTCCGCGCCGCCCGCTCCCGCGCTCAGGCAGGCCACGGTCGTGCGCAGCATGTTCACCCACGGGTCACGGCGCGCCATCATCACCGGCGAGGTCACCGCGTGCTGACGCTGCGCACCCGCGTCGACGTCGCCGCTCGCCTCCGCCACCCGCGCCCAGAGGCGCCGGGCCGCGCGGAGCTTGGCGATGGTCAGGAACTGGTCGGCCGTGGCCGCGTACCGGAACTCCAGCTGCGCGCACGCCTCCCGCAGGGTGAGGCCCGCGCCGGTGAGCAGCCGCAGATAGGCCACGCCCGTCGCCAGGGACGCGCCCAGCTCCTGCGCGGCCGATCCGCCCGCCTCGTGGTACGGCAGCGCGTCCACCGTGAGCGCGCGCAGGCCGCCGTACTCACGGCCGCACAGCCGCGCGAGATCGACGGCCGCCTCCGTCCCCAACTCCGTGCCCGTGCGCGCCTCGTAGGCCAGCGGGTCCGCGCCGAGGTTGCCGCGCGCCGCGTCCTTGGCGACGCCCGCGGCCTCGATCAGGCGCAGCAACTCACCGGCGGCGGGCTCGACATCGGCTCCGGCGTCGAGCACGACGGGGGCCAGGTCCAGATAGACGCCGTCGAGGGCCCGCTCCAGGCCGGAGACGGGCAGCGAATCGGGGCCGAGGGTGAGCCACAGCGACGTCACGCCGTTCTCGAGGTCGGCGAGGACCGATTCGTTCGTGCGGACCGGGTCGCCTGTCGAGTGCCGCTGCCGTACGTCCCAGCCGGTCGCGGCACCGCCCGCGGCGCGCCCGCCGCGTACGAACGGGGCGAAACCCGGATGGCCGACGTCGGCCACGGCGTCACGGGGGGTGTACAGGGGGCGGGTGCTGAGCCCGTCCTCGAGCGCGGTGGACAGCGCTTCCTCCGCCGCCGCTCCCGATACGTCCTTACCCGACTTCCGCAGTACGCCCTCCACCAGGCGCTGCCACTGCTCATGGGTCGCATCAGGGAACTCGGCGGCCAGGGAAAGCCCGTCGTCAGGCAGGACCGTCATGTTCCGATGCTAGGGCTCAATCAGGGCCCGATGCCCGGGCACCGCTGTGACCTTGCACTCTCCCCGTCGGTCTTGAACTCGGACGGCCCGCAAGTTATTACCAGCGGGTAATATATAGGGGTTTCCTAGGGGTCGTATCGGTCCGCCGCACGCCCTCAAGCAGGGGTTTTCGTCGGCATTCGCGGTGTGGCCTGGGGCGGGACCGACCCCTGTACGACGGTTTCGCGGACATCGGCGCCGATGCCGCGCGGGGCGCCGCCGGTGACGTAATGCGTGTACTCGCGATGCAAGCGGAATCCGGCGGTCCAGGCGAGCAGGCGACTGGGTCGGTTGTCGCGGGCGCAGGACCAGCTCGCGGTGCGGCCGCGGGCCGAAATGTCCGCGGTGAGGGCGGCGACGCAGGCGTGCGCGAGGCCCTTGCGGCGGTGCTCGGGCGCGGTGGCCACGGCGACGTCCTCGTACGCGTCGCCCGCGAAGTAGGAGCACGCCACGGCCACGACCCGGTCGCCGCGGTCGAACGCGGCGACGGCGTGCCCGGATGCGGCGAGTGCCGCGGGGCCGCCCCAACTGGCGTGGATCCAGTCGGAGTCCGGCCAGAGGGCCGCGAGCGCGAGGGTGTCGTCGCCCGTCACCCGGCGCACCCGCACCCCGCGCGGCGGCCGTGGCGCGGCGACGTGCTCCCGGTGGACGTAGACCATGCGCTCGTCGGGCACGAGGCGGTCGAAGGCGGCACCGAGCACGGGCAGGAACCGCGCCGAGGCCACCACATGGCCGGCGGTGAACTGGGCGAGGCCGTCCGGGGAGACGGCACGCGGGTCGCCGCCGAGCAGGACGTGACCGGCGCAGGACACCGCGAGGGCGCGCGGCGCGTCGGCGCGGTCGGCCCACCACTGGCCGGTGCCGTGCGTGCGGACGTGCTCGGGCAGCGCGGCCGTTCCGGGGGCCCCGGCGGTGAACCAGCTGGTGAGGGCGGGAAGTCGGTGCTGCGGGAGCGGGATCACGGGGCTGTCCTCCGGGAACGCTGGTGAGGGTGGGACGGCTGGGGTGGTGCCAGGTGACCGAGCGGTGCTGCCACGGAGATCAGCGGTGCGGCCCTCCGGATCGGGAGGACCGCACCGCTGACCGGGTGGCGGCAGATTAGCCCTGGCCCGCCTTGCTGCCGTGGTTGGACTTCTTCTTGCGACGGGCCCTCTTCTTGCGTGCGCGCTTGGACATCTGGGTGTTCGACCCCTTCAAGAGTTGTGGCCGACCAGCAGGGCGGCGAGCTTGTTGAGACGCTTGACGGTGCGGTCCTCCTGGGCGGCCGCGGCGGGCTCGACCCGCTCGGCGCGGTCGTAGTACGCGCCGTTGACGATCTCGGTGGCCGGGTCGCACAGGCGCACCACGTGCGCGGCGCCCTCGGCGGCCGACGTGCCCTCGTTGGCGTACAGCGACATGAGCGCGGTGTCGCACACGCCGGGGTGCACGGACACGGCGGTCACGCGCGGGTCGGCGGCGAAGACGGTGAGCGCGAGCTGCGACTGGGCGTAGGCGGCCAGGCGGGAGTAGCGGCGGGCGCGGTTCGGGTCGCTCCACTGGATGGACGCGGTGCGGTGCAGCGACGAGGAGACGTTGACGACGCGGCCGCCGGGGTCACTCGTCAGGGACGGCTCGAGGAGGCCCGTCAGGAGGAAGTGGGCGAGGAAGTTCACCTGGAAGGCGATCTCGTTGCCGTCGGCGGTGATGGTGTGGCGCTCCGGCGCGGCCATGCCCGCGTTGTTCACCAGGACGTCCAGATGCGGGTGTTCGGCGACGACGCGCTCCGCGAGCCGCTCGACTTCCTCCAGATGGGTGAAGTCGGCCGCGAGGGCACGCAGCTTCGAGGCGTCGACACCGGCCATGGCGATGAGCTTGTCGACGGCGGCCTGGGCCTCGTCGGCGGTACGGCCGTGCACGAGCACGGTGACGCCGCGCTCGGCGAGGAGACGCGCGGTCTCGTAGCCGATGCCGGAGGTGGCTCCGGTGACGAGCGCGGTGCGCCCGGACAGAGAGGCAGAAGACATGTCTGATCCCGTGGTGGAGGCATGCCGCAGAAGCCCTCGACGAGGGCCCGGCATGCGATACGAAGAGGCCGTGCGCGCTCGTCAGGAGCGCCGGTCACGGCGGAGGAGGGTGCGGTGCGGCGTCAGCGCACCGTGCTGTGAACAGGGCGCGAGACCGGCACCGCCGTATGAGGCGGCCGGTCGTCATGGCGCACGAAGCAGTTCACGTCGACCATCTAACTGGCCCGTGAGCTGGGCTTCAAGCGCTGCCCACGGGCTTTGACGGGGCCCTGATACGGGCCCCGCGGGGGACGTCCGGGGAGGGGCGGCGGGAGGCCCTCCCCGGACGTCCGGGAATCGGTCCCAGGGAACTGTCAGTCCCAGAGAACGGGCGGTCCCAGGGAATGGTCGGTCC
Source organism: Streptomyces sp. NPDC127108 (assembly GCF_042677545.1). NCBI lineage: Bacteria > Bacillati > Actinomycetota > Actinomycetes > Kitasatosporales > Streptomycetaceae > Streptomyces > Streptomyces sp. NPDC127108. The sequence goes on from NZ_JBHXTE010000032.1 coordinate 43,649, forward strand.
CAGGGATCGGGCGGTCTCAGGGAACGGGCGTCAGCTGAGGCCCGGGACCGTCGACACCAGCAGGTCGATCAACTTGATGCCGAGGAAGGGCAGGACGAGGCCGCCGAGTCCGTACACCGCCAGGTTGCGCCGCAGCAGGTCGTGCGCGGACGCGGGTGTGTAGCGGACGCCGCGCAGGGCGAGCGGGATCAGCGCCACGATGATGAGGGCGTTGAAGATGATCGCCGAGGTGATCGCGGACTTCGGGCTGTGCAGCCCCATGATGTTCAGGGACTCCAGGCCCGGATAGGCCCCCGCGAACATCGCCGGGATGATCGCGAAGTACTTCGCGACGTCGTTGGTGATCGAGAAGGTGGTCAGGGCGCCGCGGGTGATCAGCAACTGCTTGCCGATCTCCACGATCTCGATGAGCTTGGTCGGGTTGGAGTCCAGGTCCACCATGTTCCCGGCCTCCTTGGCGGCCGAGGTACCGGTGTTCATGGCCACGCCGACGTCGGCCTGCGCGAGCGCCGGGGCGTCGTTGGTGCCGTCACCCGTCATCGCGACCAGCTTTCCGCCCTCCTGCTCCTTCTTGATCAGGGCGAGCTTGTCCTCGGGCGTGGCCTCCGCGAGGAAGTCGTCCACGCCCGCCTCCCGGGCGATGGCGCGTGCCGTGAGCGCGTTGTCGCCGGTGATCATGACGGTGCGGATGCCCATGCGGCGCAGCTCGGCGAACCGCTCCCTGATGCCGTTCTTCACCACGTCCCTGAGCTGGACCACACCGAGGACCCGTGGCCCGTCCCAGTCGTGCACGGTGACGAGCAGCGGCGTGCCACCGGCCGCGGCGACGGAGTCGGCGAACATCCGGGCCTGCGGCGGGACCTGACCGCCGCGCAGCTCCACCCAGGTGATGACCTGACTGGCCGCGCCCTTGCGGATGGTGCAGGCGGCGCCGTTGTCCCACCGCAGGTCGATGCCGCTCATCCGGGTCTGCGCGGTGAACTCCACGAACTGCGCGTTGGCCAGCTCGCCCTGCGCGGGCGCGCGCAGCCCGTACTTGTTCTTGGCGTGCACGACGATGGAGCGGCCCTCGGGCGTGTCGTCGGCCAGCGACGACAGCTGGGCGGCGTCCGCCAGGTGCAGTTCGTCGACGCCGGGCAGCGGCATGAAGGCGTCGGCCTCGCGGTTGCCGAGGGTGATGGTGCCGGTCTTGTCGAGGAGCAGCGTGTTCACGTCGCCCGCGGCCTCGACCGCGCGGCCCGACATGGCGAGCACGTTGCGCTGTACGAGCCGGTCCATGCCCGCGATGCCGATGGCGGACAGGAGCGCGCCGATCGTCGTCGGGATCAGCGTCACGAGGAGCGCGACGAGCACGGTCGTGGGCTGCGCCGCGTCCGCGTACGAAGCCATCGACTGCAGACTCACGACGACCAGCACGAAGACGATGGTGAGCGCCGCGAGCAGGATGTTGAGGGCTATCTCGTTCGGCGTCTTCTGCCGTGCCGCGCCCTCGACGAGGGAGATCATCCGGTCCAGGAAGGAGTGCCCGGAGCGCGAGGTGACCCGCACGACGATCCGGTCGGACAGCACCGTCGTACCGCCCGTGACACCGCTGCGGTCGCCGCCCGACTCCCGGATCACCGGCGCCGACTCACCCGTGACCGCGGACTCGTCTACCGCCGCGACCCCGTCGACCACATCGCCGTCCGCCGGGATCAGCTCGCCCGCCTCGACCAGGACGAAGTCGAAGGGCCGCAGCTCGGTCGCCGCCACCGCCTCCGTCTCCGCGTCCCGCAGATCCGTGCCCACCCGCCAGTTGTGCCGCAGCCGCAGGGCGACCGTGTCCGTGCGCGCCTTGCGCAGCGCGAGCGCCTGCGCCTTGCCCCGGCCCTCCGCCACCGCCTCCGCGAGGTTCGCGAAGACGAGCGTCAGCCACAGCCAGACGCTGATGATCCACGAGAACACCGACGGGTCGAACACCGCGGTCCCCGTCGTGATCACCGCGCCGCAGCCCACCACGAACAGCACGGGGTTCTTGACCAGCGCGCGCGGGCGCAGCTTGTGCAGCGCGTCGGGGAACGACTTCAGGACCTGCACGGGATCGACGAGGCCGCCGGGGCGGACGCGCCGACGGCCGTGACGGTTCTCGGGACTTCGCCCGGACGACTGGCTCTCGGGTACCTGGGGAGCCTGCTGCGGGGCGGCGGGAAGCATCGGCGAAGGTGACTTTCTGGTGGGGGAGCGGCCACGGAGCGCGGCCGTGCGGAGAGGAAGCTAGCGGCCCCGACCTCGCCAAATCACCTTCGCAGCAGGGAATTTACGACCCCCTGACAGGGCGTCTTGAACATCCGTCAAGCATGCGTCAAGAAGGCCTGGTGGCGCATAAAGGGGGCGTCAACAAAACCGGGAAGCGCCACGGAGGACCCAAGACTGATCACCACGGGGGAACGGACGAACGAGTCCGTGATGTGAGGCCGTGGGGCGCGTGACGATCACCGCCGGCAGTACGCACAGTCCAGTTGCGGGGGCCCGGGCTGTGCCCGCCACACATCAGGATCCGGTCGTCCGTCCAGAGGGACGTCCCGACCCGCGGCTCAGAGGGGGGCCGCGGGCCGGGCGTCCGCATGCGCCTGATTCGCCTGTACGACGACTTCGCCGCCACGCCGGGCCTTTCCGGGCCCAAGCCGCCCTGGGCGCCCTGTGGTTGAGCCGACCGGGCTGCGACTGGCAACCACCGTCCACCGGAATGATCAGCTCCTGCGGTGCGCGGCGACCCTGTGAACGAACCGTGGCCAAAACGTAAGAGAGGCGTCAACGGTGTCCCGGCCGCCGTATGGGAGGCGTCAAGAAAGACGGCGAACCCGCTGGTGGGCGCTTTGCTTCAGAGGACCGCACAATCTGTGGGCTCGGCCCGCACGCACTTTCAGGAGGCGGCACACCGATGACCCGGGTGCTGGTGGTCGAGGACGACCCGCAGCTCGTACGGGCTCTGGAGATCAACCTCAAGGCACGCAAGTACGAGGTGGACGCGGCGGTCGACGGGGGCACGGCCCAGCGTCTCGCGGCGGCGCGCCCGCCGGACGTGGTCCTCCTTGATCTCGGGCTGCCCGACATGGACGGCATCGACGTGGTGCGGTGGCTGCGGGGCTTCAGCCGCGCTCCCATCCTCGTCGTGTCCGCCCGCCAGGCCTCCGACGAGAAGGTCGCGGCGCTCGACGCGGGCGCCGACGACTACATCACCAAACCGTTCAGCATGGACGAACTCCTCGCCCGGCTGCGGGCCGCCGCCCGCAGAACCCGCACCGTGGAGCGCGGCGAGGCCTCCGCCCTCGTCGAGACCGAGGGCTTCACCCTCGACCTGCTCGCCAAGAAGGCCTTACGCGACGGCCGCGCCGTGCGTCTCACCCCCACCGAGTGGCACCTCCTGGAGGTCCTGGTCCGCCACCGCGGCCGCCTGGTCAGCCAGCAGCAGCTGCTCGGCGAGGTGTGGGGCCCCTCTCACAGCACGCGGACCAACTACCTGCGGGTCTACATGGCGCAACTGCGCCGCAAGCTGGAGCCGGATCCGGCGCACCCTCGGCATCTGATCACCGCGCCGGGGATGGGGTATCGGTTCGAGGGGTAGGGCCGGGTGTCGGGTGTGCGGGGAGGGCTGGGCGCCGGGTGTGGGATGGGCGGGCGTCAGGTGCGGGAGGGTTGGGCGTCGGGTGCGCGAGGACGGTCGCCCCGTGCGATGGCTCGCCGCCCGGCGTGCGGGGGCTGGTTGCCCTGGGGGGCGAGGGCCGGTCGCCGTGCGTGCGGGGGCTGGTCGCCGCGCCTGCGGGGTGCGGTCGGCGCTCCTGCCGGCGGTCCCGCTGAGGTCAGGGCTGCGCGGCTCCGTCGACCGTCGTCCCGCTGTCCCGCAGGTCCACCACCACTGCCGCGTGGTCGGACGGCCAGACGCCGTCGACCGGGCCGTGGCCCGCGCGCCGCACCTCGCGCACCGCGCCGAGGCCGCCGGGGCCCGGTGGCCCGACGTGGACGTAGTCGATCCGGACGCTCGGGTCGTACGAGGGCGCCACATACGGGTTCGTCGCGTCCCAGGTGGCGGCCGCCGCGCCCGGCTCGGCGTACTCCCAGGCGTCCAGGAGCGACTGCCCCGGCACCGCGGGCGCCGTGCGATACCCGCCCAGGAGCCGGATCTCGTCCGAGTCCGGCCAGGCGTTGAAGTCACCCGTGACGACGGGCGGGAACGCGGTGCCGCCCCGGTGCTCGGCCACGAACCCGGCGAGCCTCGCGACCTGCGCACACCGCGTCGCCGACTGGCTCGGCGCCGACGTCAGATGCGTGGTGAAGAACGGTACTTCCCGGCCCGGCGCCGCCAGCCGCGCGTACAACGCGAGACGGCCGTCGTCCTCCTCCCCGTCCGGCGGCGGCAGTTGTGCGACGGCCCGGTCCAGGACGGGCCACCGGCTGAGGACCGCGTTGCCGATGGCCACCTCCGGATCGCCGATCCGCCGCTGCCACCGCCCGGGTGCCCGCGACGCCTCCCACGTCCAGTGCAGACCCAGCTCGTCCGCGAGCCACCCGGCGAGGTTCTCGCCACCCCGCTCCCAGACCTCCTGCAGGCCGACGACGTCCGGCCGCAGCTCGCGCAGCACCGCGAGGATCGCCTTCTGCCGCCGCTCCCAGGGCCCGTATCGCCACCAAACGTTCCACGTCACTATGCGCACGTACGTCCCCACTCGTCCGGGTTCCTGGGCCGGGTCACGCGTCAGCAGAGTGTCAGCGTGCGCGGAATCACCGTCAACGGCTCGTCATTTCCGGTCGGTTGACACCCCGTGCCGGGCATACCGTCACTGTGTGCCCGGTGCCCGCCACCGGATCCACGGCGACCGCCCAACCCTACGAGGGCCTGCCGAGGCTCCTCAAGGAGGAATCCCATGACGCAGCAACTGGTGTGCGGAGAAGACCCCGAGCCTTGCGAACGCGGCCCGGCCGGACCGCTGTTCGTTCCCGTCCGGCCGGGACCCGCGGGCTGTGTCGCCCGCCTGTTCCGCACCCCTGTCGGCGGCCGCACAGCCGTCGCCTTCACGACACCGCAACGCCTCACCGACGAACTCGGCGCCCGGCAGCCCTGGATCCGGCTCTCCGTACCCGCCCTGCGCGCGCTCACCGAACCGCTCGGCGTCCCTCGGGTCACCGTCGACCCCTGCCTGACGCCCGGCCCGGCAGCCGCGAACCACCCCTCGACCACCGGCCGCACCCAGGACCCTTCGGCTCCCCGCCGCACCCCCGCCTCGTCCGCCCCACGGCTCACACCCGCCGCGCCCCGGCCCGTCGCCGCCTCCGCGGACACCGCCCCGCGTGTCTCCCACTGGCGCGACTGGGACCCGCAGGCCGTCGGCGCGCTGCGCGTCACCGGAGCGGCGGCGCTCGTCGGCGCACTGACCGCCTGGATCGGCTGAACCAGCGTTCCCACGGGCCGAGGGCAGCGCTCCCGGCGCCCCCGCACCCGAGGGCAGTGCTCCTGCACTCGACGGCGGCGCACCCGCACCCGACGGCGGTGCACCCCGCCCGAGGACACTGCTCCCGTGTCCGACGGCAACGCACCCCGCCCGACGGCAGCGCACCCGCACCCGAGGACCCGGTTCCCTCACCTGAGAACCGGGTTCCCGCACCCCGGACGACACGGTCTCCGCAGCCCGAGACCAGGACGACGTGAAGACGACGAGGCGAAAAGAGAAGCCAGCCATGACCCTTGCGGACATCCCCGCGACACCCGGCCACCCTCCGGTCGCCGTCGACCCCCCGCCCATGGACGCGGCCGACGACCTGACCGTGTGGCCGCTCTCCACCACGTGGCTCGCGCACGGAGACCTGGCCGTCGGCGGCGTACCGCTCACCGACATCGCCGACCGCTTCGGCACCCCCGCCTACCTCCTCGACGAGGCCGACGTACGCGAGCGCTGCCGCACCTATCTGCACGCCTTCCCCGACACCGACGTCCTGTACGCGGCCAAGGCCTTCCTGTGCCGCGCCATGGCGCACTGGGTCGCAGAGGAGGGCCTCGGCCTCGACGTCTGCTCCGCCGGCGAACTCGAACTGGCCGTCACCACCGGCTTCCCCGCCGCACGCATCGTCCTGCACGGCAACGCCAAGAGCCCCGAGGACCTGCGCGCCGCCCTGCGCCTCGGCGTCGGACGCATCGTCATCGACAGCGCCTCGGAGATCGCCCGTCTCGCCGCGGCCGTACCCCCGGGAAGCCGCCAGAAGGTCCTGGTCCGCGTCGTCCCCGGCATCGCCGCAGGCGGCCACAGCAAGATCCAGACGGGCACGGACGACCAGAAGTTCGGCCTGTCCATCACCGACGGCTCCGCCCAGCACGCCATCGCCCGCATCCTGGACCAGCCCGGCCTCGAACTGGTCGGCCTGCACTGCCACTTGGGCTCCCAGATCACCTCCGACAAGCCGTTCCTGTGCGCCGTACGCCGCCTCGTCGGGCTCATGGCCCGCATCAAGGACCACCACGGCATCACCCTCCCCGAACTGGACCTCGGCGGCGGCCACGGCATCGCCTACCGCCCCGGCGAGGACGCCCTCGACATCACCACCCTCGCCCGCAAGGTGCGCGCCGAACTCGCCGAGAGCTGCGCCGCCGCCGGCCTCGCCTTACCCCGCCTGGCCGTCGAGCCCGGGCGCGCCATCGCGGGCCCCGCAGGCGTCGCCCTCTACCGCGTCCTGTCGGTCAAGCGCACCAGCGACCGCACCTTCGTCGCCGTCGACGGCGGCATGAGCGACAACCCACGCCCCGCGCTGTACGGCGTGCGCTATCTGCCGCGCCTCATCGGCCGCCGCTCCTCCGCAGCGTCCGCACCCGTGACCGTCGTCGGCCGACACTGCGAGGCGGGTGACGTGCTCGCCGCCGACATCCAACTCCCCTCCGACACCCGGCCCGGCGACCTCCTCGCCGTCCCCGTCGCGGGCGCCTACCACCTGTCGATGGCCTCCGGCTACAACCTCGTCGGCCGGCCCCCGGTGGTCGCCGTCGCCGACGGCCACGCCCGACTTCTCGTACGCCGCGAGTCCCTGGACGACTTCCGCAGCCGCGACGTCGGCCTCTAACCGCGATCCTGAGCTCTCAAGGCCGGACGGCGGCGCGGCCGGGCACCCGCCCCGTCGGCGTCACGAGCCGAGAAAGCGCAGGATCGCCAGCACACGGCGGCTGTAGCCGGTGGCTTCGGTCAGCTCCAACTTGTCGAAGATGGCGTTCACATACTTCTCGACTGCGCTCTGCGAGACGTGCAACTGATTCGCGATGGCCGCGTTCGTATGCCCCTGCGCCATCTTGGCGATGACCTCCCGCTCCCGGTCGGTCAGCCGCTGCAACGGGTCCACCTTGCTGCTGAACGTCAGCAACTGGCGTACGACCTCCGGGTCGAAGGCCGTCCGGCCCGCGCCCACACGGTCGAGCGCGTCCAGGAACTCGTCGACCTGCACGACCCGGTCCTTGAGCAGATATCCGACTCCCTCCGTGGCCGTGGTCAACAGGTCGGTGGCGTACCGCCGTTCGACATACTGCGACAGCACCAGGACACCCGTGTCCGGCCAGTTCTTCCGGATCTCCAACGCGGCCCGCAACCCTTCGTCGGTGTGCGTCGGCGGCATCCGCACGTCCACCACGGCGGCGTCCGGCGGGTCGGCGGCAATCGCCTCGAGCAGAGCCTGTGCGTCCCCCACGGACGCCGTCACCTCATGTCCCTCCTCGGCGAGCAGCCGGGCCAGACCCTCCCGCAGCAGCGTCGAGTCGTCGGCGAGTATTACGCGCATGGCAGCTCCGCTGTGATGACGGTGGGACCTCCGGCCGGGCTGGCCACCGACAACGTACCGTCGAGCGCCGCGATCCTCCGGCTCAGGCCGAGCAGCCCACTCCCCGACGCATCGGCCCCGCCCCTGCCGTCGTCCTCGACCCGCAGTCGCAGCAGCTCACCCGCACGGTCGGCCCGCACGGTGACCTGTCCGGCACCGGAGTGCTTGACCGCGTTCGTCACGGCTTCGGCGGCGACGAAGTAGGCGACCGCCTGCGCCGTCGGCGGCGGGGTGTCCCGCAGCTCGCAGGAGAGCCGGACGGGTATCGCGGCACGCTCGGCGACCGTTTCGAGCGCGGCGGCCAGTCCGCCCTCGTCGAGCGCCGCCGGATACACCCGCCACGCCACGTCCCTGAGCTCCACCAGCGCCTGCTGCGACTCCTCGTGGGCCTGCCGGAGCAGCTCCGAGGACTTCTCCGGGTCCGGGGTGCGGCGGGCCCGGCCGAGCAGCATGCCCAGCGCGACCAGGCGCTGCTGGACGCCGTCGTGCAGGTCCCGCTCGATGCGTCTGCGCTCGTCGTGGACGGCCTCCACGACGCCTGCCCGGCTCTTGGCCAGCTCGCCGATGCGGCGCTCCAGGGTCTGGCGGTCACTGGGGCCGAGGAAGTGGCGCATGAGGTGCTCGTCCATCAGCGCCACCGCGTGCACCCCTTGTATGCACAGGAAGAGCAGGAAGAGACCGCCGAACGTGGCGGGCGCGATGGCCAGCGGCCACTGGTCGATGTCGACCAGGAACCAGCCCCACACCAGCAGTGACGCATAGCCGGCGCCGATCGCCGCGGCCAGCAGCACCACACCGCCCAGCAGCCCCACCGTCCAGCGCGTGGCCACATAGGACAACGCGGGCATGCCGGTCAGCGGCGCGGCCAGGTCCGCGGTGCCGGTGTCGTACCAGCGGGCCATCCGACGGCGCTGCACCTCGGCCCACCAGCGGGCGGCCGCGAGTATCTGTGTCTCGCCGCGGCGGTCGTCGGCGGACCGCCCGAGCGTGACGAGCAGCCACAGCCCGGACGCGAGCGTCATGGCCAACTCGGCGACGGCGCTGAGGGATCCGAGCAGGACCCCGGCGGCGACGCGTAGTCGGCGGGCGAGAAAGTTTCGCATGATCAATGACGCTAGCCGAGCGATGCGCGCAGCGGACTGCGGAAAACCGCAAAGCTGTCTGCGGCAGTCCGCAGAGAGGGTCTGCGGCGGTCCGCAGCGCAACTGTGCGGCGGCCCCCATACCGCCGTGGCCTGCGGGTTTCGTACCGTCGAAGACATGATCCTCACCGCTTCGCACTCACTCGGCGCCGCGTATGAATCCACCGCGGCGGCCTCGGCCATGGCTTCATCCGTGACCGCGAGCGCCACCTCGGCCGCGTCCGAGCCCGCTCGATCCGTCCGCTCCGCCATATACGCGGCCGCGCCCGCAGACGCCCCCGCGGGCGGTATAGCGGGCTGGGCCGCCGACCTCATGGACTCCCTCGGCGCGATCGGCGCCGGAGTGGCGATCGCGTTGGAGAACCTGTTCCCGCCGCTGCCCAGCGAGGTCATCCTGCCGCTCGCCGGGTTCGCGGCGAGCCAGGGAAAGTTCAGCCTGCTCGCGGCGCTGCTGTGGACCACGGTCGGCTCGGTCGTCGGGGCGCTCGCGCTGTACTGGGTGGGCGGGCTGCTCGGCCGCGACCGCACCGTCGCCATCGCCGCGCGCCTTCCGCTGGTGAAGACGGCGGACATAGAGAAAACGGAGGCGTGGTTCGAACGGCATGGAACCAAGGCCGTGTTCTTCGGCCGCATGATCCCGATCTTCCGCAGCATGATCTCGATACCGGCAGGCATAGAACGGATGCCGCTGCCCCTGTTCCTGGGCCTGACCACCGTCGGCAGCCTGCTGTGGAACAGCGTGTTCGTCCTGCTGGGCTACGTCCTCGGCTCCCGCTGGCACGAGGTCACGGATGCCGTCGGCCTGTACTCGAAGGGGGTCCTCGGTGTGGTCGCCCTGGCCGTGGTCGCGTTCGTGGTGGTCCGCATACGCAAGGGCCGTGGCGCGCACCGGGCGAGGAGTTAGGACCTGCCCGGCCCCAACCCCACCCGGCGCGCGAGCCACGGCCCGCGCGGGAATGCCTCAGAGAATCGAGCCCGGCGTATAGGCCGCGGCCTCGGGGTGCTCCTTGAGGACCGCCTCGATCTGGGCGATGACCGCGGCGACCTGGTCGCTGGCGGCGCCCGTGAACGAGAGCTTGTCGGCCATCAGCTCGTCCAGCTGGGCGCGGTCCAGCGGGATGCGGGAGTCCGCGGCGAGCTTGTCCAGGAGTTCGTTGCGCTCGACGCCCTGCTCACGCATGGCGAGCGCGGAGGCGACGGCGTTCTCCTTGATGGCCTCGTGGGCCTCCTCGCGGCCGACACCGGCCCGCACCGACGCCATGAGCACCTTGGTCGTGGCGAGGAACGGCAGGTAGCGGTCCAGTTCACGGGCGACGACGGCGGGGAACGCACCGAACTCGTCGAGGACCGTCAGGAAGGTCTCCAGGAGGCCGTCCAGCGCGAAGAACGCGTCGGGCAGGGCCACGCGGCGTACGACGGAGCAGGAGACGTCGCCCTCGTTCCACTGGTCGCCGGCCAGCTCGGCGGTCATGGAGGCGTAGCCGCGCAGGATGACGGTGAGGCCGTTGACGCGCTCGCAGGAGCGGGTGTTCATCTTGTGCGGCATCGCGGACGAGCCGACCTGGCCGGGCTTGAAGCCCTCGGTGACCAGTTCGTGCCCGGCCATCAGACGGATGGTCTTGGCCAGCGAGGACGGGGCGGCGGCGAGCTGTACGAGCGCCGTCACCACTTCATAGTCGAGGGAGCGGGGGTAGACCTGGCCGACAGAGGTGAAGGCGCGGTCGAAGCCGAGGTGGGTGGCGATGCGGCCCTCGAGCTCGGTGAGCTTCTCGGCGTCGCCGCCGAGCAGGTCGAGCATGTCCTGGGCGGTGCCGACGGGGCCCTTGATGCCGCGCAGCGGGTAGCGGCCGAGGAGGTCGTCCAGGCGGCGGTAGGCGACGAGCAGCTCGTCGGCGGCGGTGGCGAAGCGCTTGCCGAGGGTGGTGGCCTGGGCGGCGACGTTGTGGGAGCGGCCGGCCATGACCAGCTCGGCGTACTCACCGGAGAGGCGGCCGAGGCGGGCGAGGACGGCGACCGTGCGGGAGCGGACCAGCTCGAGGGAGAGCCGGACCTGCAACTGCTCCACGTTCTCGGTGAGGTCGCGGGAGGTCATGCCCTTGTGGACGTGCTCGTGACCGGCGAGGGCGTTGAACTCCTCGATGCGGGCCTTCACATCGTGGCGCGTGATCTTCTCGCGCTCGGCGATGGAGGCCAGGTCGACCTGGTCGAGTACGCGCTCGTAGTCCTCGATCGCGGCGTCCGGCACATCGATGCCGAGGTCCTTCTGCGCGCGCAGGACGGCGAGCCAGAGGCGGCGCTCCAGCTTCACCTTCTGCTCGGGCGACCAGAGCAGGGCGAGCTCGGTGGAGGCGTAACGCCCGGCGAGGACGTTCGGGATACGGGGCTTTGCAGGCGCAGCAGTCACAGTCGGCCATTCTACTGGCGGTTTCTGCAGGCCAGCGCCATGGCTGTCGTCGTCGGAAGCTACAAGGGGCCGGGTGGGGAGGAGGTCGGATCGGAGGTGTGGGCCTGGAGCGGGGGTCGGTGAAGGGTTGACGAGATGGGTGTGTGAGTGGTCTATTACTCACATGGGTACGACGAAGGCGCGGCAACTGTCCACGGCGGAGGCGCGCAGAGGCGAGGTTCTGGCCACCGCGGCGAAGGTGTTCGCGGGGCGCGGGTACTACGGGACGTCCACGACGGAGGTCGCCAAGGGTGCCGGGATCTCGCAGTCGTATCTGTACCGGCTGTTCCCGGACAAGCAGGCGCTGTTCGTGGCCGTGGTCGAGGATGTCTCGCGGCTGATCCGTGAGCGGCTCGGCGAGTCGGTCGCGAAGGTGGGGAGCGCGGATCCGGCGGAGGTGCTGTATGCGATGGGGGATGAGTACGCCCGCCTGATCGCGGACCGCGAGGACCTGCTGAAAGTGCTGATGCACGCCAACTGTGCGGCCGGTGAGCCGGAGATCAGGGAGGCGGTGCAGGGGATGTACGCACGGCTCGTGGAGTATGTGCGGTCCGCCTCCGGGGCGCGGGATGACGAGGTGCAGGAGTTCTTCGCCAGGGGATTCCTGTGCAATGTGGCGGTCTCGATCGGTGCGCTCGAAGTGGACGCGCCGTGGACGAGGACGCTTCTGGCGGGCATCAGGCATTACTGAACGGTCGTAGCGCCGCCGCGGTGTCGCCGCGGAGGTCGTGGCGACACGAGAGGTCACGCATGCGTGGCCTTTCTTTCGAGGCAAAGTGTGAGTGATTGACCACTCTTTCTTCGGGTTGGAAACGGGCCAAGGACTTGGGGGTGTGATCGTGAGGGGACAGTGGCGGACAGGAGGGGTGGGGCGGGTGCCGCGTCCGGGCCGGGCGCCGGGGGTGGAGCAGGGCCCCGCTCTGGTGGCGCTGGCGACGGCTCAGTTCGTCGTCGTGCTCAGTACGTCCATCGTGAATGTGGCGCTGCCCGCCGTGTCAGGAGGACTCGGGCTGTCGGCCGGGGCGTTGGCGTGGGTGGTCAACGCCTACGTACTCGCCTTCGGCGCGCTGTTGCTGCCCGGTGGCCGGTGCGCGGATCTCTTCGGGCGGCGGCGGATGTTCGTGGCGGGGACGACGGTGTTCGCGCTCGCCTCGCTCGCCGCCGGTCTCGCTCCGAACGCCGCCGCGCTGATCGCCGCCCGCGCCGTCCAGGGCGTCGGTGCCGCGCTCCTCGCGCCCGCCGCGCTCGCGCTGGTCCTGCTGATCTTCCCGCCGGGCCCGAAGCCCGAGGGCGGCGCGGGCCTGACGCGCGGCGCTGCCCTGGGCGTGTGGGGTGCGGTGTCCGGGGCGGGCGGCGCGGCCGGGGTGATCCTCGGTGGCGTGCTCACCGAGTGGTACGGCTGGCGGGCGGTGTTCCTCGTCGTCGTACCGATCGCCGTCACCTCGCTCGGGGCGACCCTCCTGCTGGTCCCCGCCGACCGGCCGGCGGGTGGCGGCCTCGACCTGGTCGGCGCCCTCACCTCGACCGCGGGCCTGACGGCGCTCGTCTACGCGCTCACCGCCGAGCAGCCGCTCGCCGCCGCGGCGGGCCTCGCGCTCCTGGCCCTGTTCGCGGACCGCCAGCGCCGGGCCACGACCCCGCTCGTACCGCCGCGCCTGCTGCGCACCGGACGGGTGGCGGCGGCCAACCTGGCCATGACGCTGCTCGGCGCGGTGTGGGTCGGACTCTTCTACTTCTTGCCGCTGTACCAGCAACAAGTGCTCGGATACAGCGCGTTGGCGGCGGGCCTCACACAGCTTCCGCTCGCACTCACCGTCGTCGCCGCGTCCACCCTCGCGCCCCGCCTGCCCGGCCGCGCGGGCCTCGCCGCCGCGCTCACCGCCCTCACGCTCGGCCTCGGCCTGCTCGCCCTGGCCCGGACCGACGGCACCTTCGCCCTCGACCTGCTCGGACCCTCGGTCCTGGTCGGCGCGGGGCTCGGCGTCGCGTTCGTCCGGCTCACCACGCTGGCCACCGACGGGGTACCGGCCGCCGACTCCGGCCTCGCGGGCGGCCTCGTCAACACCACCCGGCAGATCGGCGGCGCTCTCGGCCTCGCCCTGCTGACCGCCCTCGCACCCACGGCGGGGGACTACCGCACCGCGTTCGCCACCACGGCCCTCATCGCCGTGCTCACGACGGCCGCGACACTCACCACGCTCACCAGCCCCGACCACCGCACAAGGAGGCACCCGTCATGACCAAGAAGCCCTACCTCACCGGCCACTACACGCCCGTCACCGACGAGACCACCGCCCACGGCCTGACCGTGCACGGCACCCTCCCGCCCGAGCTGAACGGCCGCTACTTCCGCAACGGCCACAACCCCAAGCCCGGCGTCACCCCGACCCACTGGTTCAAGGGCAGCGGAATGATCCACGGCGTCCGGCTGCGCGAGGGCCGCGCCGAGTGGTACCGCAACCGCTGGGTGCACACCCCGGCCCTGGACGGCGTGCCCTACCTGGGCGCCGACGGCACCCCGAACCTCCGCGCCAGCGACGCCGCCACCCACGTCATCGAGCACGCGGGCCGCATCCTCGCCCTCCAGGAGGCCAACCTCCCCTACGAGATGACGCCCGAGCTCGACACCGTCGGCGCCCACGACTTCGGCGGCCGCCTGAAGACGGCGATGACCGCGCACCCGAAGACCGACCCCGCAACTGGTGAGCTGCACTTCTTCGGGTACGGGCCGTTCCCGCCGCACCTGACGTACTACGTGGCCGACGCCAAGGGCGACATCGTGCGCAGCGAGGTCGTCGAGGGCGCGGGACCGTCCCTGGTGCACGACTTCGGCATCACCGAGCGGTACGTGGTGTGGCTGGACCTGCCCGTCGTCTTCAACGCCGAGGAGCACTCCGGCATCCCGTACCGCTGGAGCGACACGTACACGCCGCGGATCGGCGTGATGCCGCGCACCGGGCCCGCGACGGTGCGCTGGTTCGAGGTGGAGCCCGGTGTGCTCCTGCACGTCGCCAACGCGTACGAGGACGAACGCGGCCGTGTCGTACTGACCGGGCCGCGCTACGACCGCGGAGCCTGGGAGCAGACTTGGAAGTTCTGGATCGGGGCGCCCGGCCACGCGCCGCAGCCCATGGTCGGCGCGACGGGCCACCGCTGGATACTCGACCCGGCCACGGGCGTCGGCACCGAGGACCCCGTGGACGACCTCATCACCGAATTCCCCACCGTCAACGAGGACTTGACGGGCCGGTTCCACCGCTACAGCTACGCCGTGGCCTTCCCGGGACCGGACCTCGACGAGTACGCGATCGTCAAACACGACCACACCGCGGGCAGTCGCGACCTTGTCCCCATGGGACAGGGGCGAATGCCCGGCGAGGCCGTCTTCGTACCGGCCGACGGTGCCACCGGGGAGGACGAGGGCTATCTGCTCACCGTGGTCAGCGACCTCGTCAAGGACGCCTCGCAGCTGCTCGTCATCGACGCCTCCGCCCCGGGCACCGGGCCGCTCGCCGTCGTCGAGCTGCCGCGCCGGGTGCCGAGCGGAATCCACGGCTCCTGGATCGCGGACGCGGATGCCGATGCCGATGCCGACGCCCAGGCCCTTTCCGCCACCGGCGGTGCGGCATGATCAGCACCCGCCACGAGATCACCGTCGCCGCGCCCGTCGAGGTCGTCTGGCGGCTGCACACCGACATCGCCGCCTGGCCCCTGTGGCACAGCGGAGTCGAACGGGCCGAGACGTCGGGCGAGTTGGAGGTCGGCATGTCCTTCAGGTGGCTCACGCACGGCCTGGACATCACGTCCACGGTCACGGCGATCGAGGAGTACCGCTCCCTCACCTGGGGCGGCCCCACCTCCGGCATCGACGGCATGCACCGCTGGACCTTCGCGCCGACGCCCGACGGCGGGACGTCGGTGGTCACCGAGGAGTACTGGACCGGTGCCCCGGTCGACGCCGACCCCGACGGGATGCTGGCGCTGCTTGCCCAGTCCCTGGTCGACTGGCTGGCGGAGCTGAAGGAGGCCGTGGAGACGGTGGTGGCACGGGAGGAGACAGAGGGAGGGCCGAGCGGGGAGTAGGGGAGGCGGACGCCCGGGTGCCGCTGCCCGTCGCGTCCGTCGGCCTCCGCCCGCGACCTGGCCGCGTCCGGCTCCACCAGCCGTGCGCGGTCAGGCCGCGTCCGGCTCCACGCGTCGCCACGTCTGTACGGGGCCCGGGGCCGCCGCGTCGTCTGGTGTCACCCAGAACGCGCGTCCCGTCACCGGGTCCACCTGGGCGCCCGAGCGGCCGTCGCCGGACGAGCGGCCGGTGAGGCGGCGGCCGATCCACGGGCCGAGGTACTGCCGGGCGAAGCGGACGTCGCCGACGCGGCGGGTCATCCAGGCCGCGGGGACGGCGGGCGGCAGCGGGCTGTCCCAGTCGTCCTCCGGCCCGTGGCCGAGCGTCTGCCACACCGCCTCGGCGACCCGGCGGTGCCCCTCGTCCGTCAGGTGCAGCCGGTCCACGTCCCACAGCCGCTGGTCGGCGAGCGTCCGGGACCCGTACAGGTCGACCACGACGGCCCCGTGCCGTGCCGCGAGGTCGTCGACGTGGGCGAACAGCTCCTCCATGCGCGGGCGGAACCGTTCAAGGACCGCGCCCTGGCGTCCGGGGCTGCGCATCAGGACCAGCTGCTTGCACGCCGGGGCGAGGGTCTCCACGGCCTGCTCCAGGAGGCCGCGCACCCGCCTCATGTCGCACTTGGGCCGCAGCGTGTCGTTGAGGCCGCCGACCAGGGTGATCACGTCGGCGCCGAGCGTGGCCGCCATGGGCGCCTGGTCCGCGGCGATCTGCCCGATGAGCTTGCCGCGCACGGCGAGGTTGGCGTACCGGAAGCCCGGAGTGCGGGCCGCGAGCCGCTCGGCCAGCACATCGGCCCAGCCGCGGTAGCTGCCGTCGGGCAGCAGGTCGGACATGCCCTCGGTGAAGGAGTCGCCGACGGCGACGAGGCTCGTGTAGCGCGGATTGATCTGCATGGCGATGTGATGGTATCCCGGGGCCGACGCGCCCGCGCGGGCCCATCTGATCAGGAGATCCCTTCCCGCCAGTGGGCCTTCCCGCCGGTGAGCCTGCCCGTCAGCGGGCCCGCCCCGCCGCCGTGAAGCGCCCCGCCTGCTCACCCCGCAGCCGCCCCGCGGGCACCCGCCGCCCGTACGCCACGAGCAGCAGGTCCTGCGCGTCGCCGGCCAGCCGTGCCCCCGACCCCAAGGACCAGTCGGTGTCGTCGGCCCGCAGCTCCAGGCCGGTGAGGTCGGCGCCGAAGAACTTCGCGGACTTCGGTGTGACGTGGTCGAGGAGGATGCGGAGGCGGTCCTCCGGTACGCGGCGGGTGAGGCCGAGCGGCACGGTGATGTCGAGGCCGTGGACGACGTCGTGGCCGAGCGCGCTCGCGTAGCCGCCGACCGGCGGGGTCCACGGGTGGTCCGCGTGGTCCCGCAGGAACCCCGCGAGGTCGCGCGCGGAGAACGCCGCCGCGTCCGCGCGGGCCCGCCGGTCCGTCATGCGGTGCAGGCTTCCGCCCGCCCTGAGCAGCTCCCACAGGACGCGGGGGAGGGAATGGCGGAAGCCGAGCGACATATGGGCGGCGACTTCGCGCACCCGCCAGCCCGCGCACAGCGACGGCGCGTCCCACTGCTCGGGTGTCAGACCGTCGAGCAGGTCGGCCAGCTCCCGGCGTTCGGCGGCGATGGCGGTGCGGATGCCGCGGGTCGAGGTGTCCGGTGTGGTCGGTGAGTTCCCCTGTGAGTTCCCCATGAAGCCAAGATCGGCTCGTCGCCGCCATAAGTCCAAGAGCCAGTACGTCTCGTGGCTAGCATTCCGGGTTATGGAACTGCGTCAGCTCCGGTACTTCCTCACGGTCGTGGAGGAGGCCAACTTCACGCGTGCGGCGGCCGCGCTGCACGTGGCGCAGCCGGGGGTGAGCGCCCAGATCCGGCAGCTGGAGCGGGAGTTGGGGCAGCGGCTCCTCGACCGCTCGGGCCGGTCGGTGACCGTGACGGAGGCGGGTGCGGCCGTCCTGCCGTACGCGCGGGCGGCGTTGGCCGCCGTCGACGGGATACGGCAGACCGCCGACGAGTTCACCGGGCTGCTGCGGGGGCGCGTCACCATTGGCCTCGTGTCGGGCGCCGCCACGCACGAGTACGACGTCGCGTCGGTCCTCGCCGACTTCCACGACGCGCATCCGCACGTCGAGATGGCCCTCACCGAGGACACCTCGGACCGGATGCTGGCGGCCGTGCGCGAGGGGCGGCTCGACATCGCCCTGGCCGGTCTCGCCGACGAAACGCCGCCGCAGGGCGTCAGTTGGGAGGTCGTGATCGACGAACCCCTGGCGGCGCTGGTGGCGCCCGACGACCCGCTCGTGGCACGGGCCGGGCCGCCGCCCGACGGCGAGGGAGACGGGCGGGGCGAGGGCGACGGCAGCGGCGAGGTGGGCGCACTCGACGGGGTCGTCCCGCTGACGGCCCTCGCCGACCGCCCCTTGATCAGCCTGCCGCGCGGCACGGGGCTGCGGGCCGTGCTCGAACGAGCCTGTACGCGGGCGGGGTTCACGCCGCAGGTCGCGTTCGAGGCGGCCGCGCCGCAATTGCTGGTCCAGCTCGCGGCACGTGGCCTCGGCGTGGCCGTCTTCCCCGCGCCGGGCGCGCGGATCGCCGCGGCGGGGGGCCTGCGCGTGATCGGTTTCGAGGAGCCCTGTCCGCGCGGGCGGATCGGCCTCGCCTGGCGCACGGACGGCCCTGCGGGGCCCGCGGCCCGCGCGTTCCTGACGCGCTTGCGCGCCGCACTGCCCGTACTCGCGGAGACGCCCCCGGTACCCCCGGACGCGATCTGACTGCGCCCGGGTCCGACGACCCCCGCACTCCGGACCTGGGCCACCCCCACACCCAGGACCCGGGCCACCCCCACACCCCGGACCCAAGCCGCCCCCCCCGCACCCCCCACCACCCCCGAAGAAGCCCCCACCCCGCTCTCGACGCCGCTCCCCAACCAGCGGGAACATAGCGGTAGTTGAGGACTCACCAAACGGCTCCTCACTACCGGAGAGGGGTCCGTCATGTGGACCGCTGCCTTCTGGAAAGCCACCGCCGAGCGCGCGGTCCGCACCTTCGCGCAGGCCCTCGCCGCCGTTCTCGTCGCGGGGGCGACGAACCTCCTGGACGTGGCGTGGGGCGCCGCGCTCGGCACGGCCGGGATGGCCGCGCTGCTCGCCGTCCTGACCGCGGTCGGCTCCGCGAAGATCGGCCCGCCCGGACCCGGCCTCACCGAGGTCCCGGACGGCCGGGGACATCAGCCCGCCCACTGACCCGTCCGCGAACAGGCCGTTCCGGACAGCCGTACGACATCCGGCGCGGGACGAGCCGACTCATGGCACGCAGGCCCCAGGGCTCACGCGGGCTGACCGAACAACTCCCGCAGTACGTCCTCCATCGTGACCATCCCGGCCAGCCTGCCGTCCTCGCCGAGCACGGCCGCCACATGGGTGCGGCTGCCCCGCATGGCCGTCAGGACATCGTCGAGCGACGTGGTCTCCCGCACCCGGGCGATGGACCTCATGTCGCTCACCCGGAACGGCAGGTCGCGCGGGGACAGGTCGAGCGCGTCCTTCACATGGAGGTAGCCGACGATGCGGCGCCCCTCGTCGACGACGGGGAAACGCGAGAAACCGGTCCGCGAGGACAGCTGTTCCAACTGCTCGGGCGTGACGCCCACGCGCGCGTAGACGACGCGCTCCAGCGGAAGCACCACGTCCCGCACCGGACGGCGGCCCAGTTCGAGGGCGTCGTGCAGACGCTCCTGCGCGCGGTCGTCGATCAGCCCCGCGTCGCTGGAGTCCTGCACCAGGCGGGCCAGCTCGGCGTCCGAGAACGTCGCCGCGACCTCGTCCTTCGTCTCGACCCGCAGCAGCTTCAGGATCGCGTTGGCGAACGCGTTGATGGTGAACACCACCGGACGCACGGCCCGGGCGCACGCCACCAGCGGCGGCCCGAGCACCAGGGCGCTGCGCACCGGCTCGGCGAGCGCGATGTTCTTGGGGATCATCTCGCCGAGCAGCATGTGCAGATACGTCGCCACGGCCAGGGCGATGACGAACGAGATCGGGTGGACCAGGCCGTGCGGCACGCCCACCGCGTCGAACAGCGGCTCCAGGAGATGCGCGATCGCGGGCTCGGCGACGACACCGAGCACCAGGGTGCACAGCGTGATGCCGAGCTGCGCCGCCGCCATCAGCGCGGACACGTGCTTGAGGCCCCACATCACGCTCTTGGCGCGCCTGTCGCCCTCCTCGGCACGTGGCTCGATCTGGCTGCGGCGCACGGAGATCAGGGCGAATTCGGCGCCCACGAAGAAGGCGTTGACGACGAGCGTCGCCAGGCCGATCAGCAACTGGATGACGGTCATCGGTCGTCCTCCTCCGGTTCGTCGTCGGCGGGTTCGGCGGGCGCGTGCAGCAGGACCCGGGCGGCACGGCGGCCCGTGGCGTCCACGACGTCCAGGTGCCAGCCGGCGACCTCGACGCCGTCGCCCACGGCGGGGATGCGGCCCAGTTCGGTGGCGATCAGACCGGCGAGCGTCTCGTACGGGCCCTCCGGCACGCGCAGGCCCACGCGGGCGAGCTGGTCGGTGCGGGCCGCGCCGTCGGCCGAGTACAGCACCCGGCCGTCCTCGTCGGTCCCGGCCGGCGCCAGGTCGGGCGTCTCGTGCGGGTCGTGCTCGTCGTGCACCTCGCCGACGACTTCCTCGACGATGTCCTCCAGGGTCGCGACCCCGGCCGTGCCGCCGTACTCGTCGATGACCACGGCCATGGTGCGCCGGCCCGAGAGCCGGTCGAGGAGCCGGTCCACGGTCAGCGACTCCGGTACGAGCAGCGGCTCGCGCATCAGCTCGCTCACGGGGCGGCGCGCCCTCAGCTCGGCGGGCACGGCCAGGACGTTCTTGATGTGGACGACACCGACGACCGAGTCCAGGTTGCCGCGGTAGACCGGGAACCGGGACAGTCCGGTCGCGCGGGTGGCGTTGGCGACGTCCTCGCAGGTGGCGGCGACGTCCAGGGCGACGACCTGGACGCGCGGCGTCATCACGTTCTCCGCCGTGAGGTCGGCCAGGTTCAGCGTGCGCATGAACCGCTCGGCGGTCTCCGCCTCCAGGGCGCCCTCCTTCGCGGAGTGCCTGGCCAGGGCGAGCAGTTCCTTCGGGCCGCGCGCGGAGGCCAGCTCCTCGGTGGGTTCGAGACCGAAGCGGCGCACCGCGCGGTTCGCGGTGTTGTTCAGGTGCCGGATGAAGGGGCGGAACGCGGCGCTGAACACGCGCTGGGGCGTCGCCACCCGCTTGGCGATGGGCAGCGGCGAGGAGATCGCCCAGTTCTTCGGCACCAGCTCGCCGACGACCATCAGGAAGACGGTCGACAGGGCGGTGCCGAGGATGAGGGCGACGGTCGAGGACGCCGAGTCGGGGACGCCGACGGCGTTCAGCGGGCCCTCGATGAGGTCGCCGATCGCCGGTTTCGCGAGCATGCCGACCACCAGGCCGGTCACGGTGATGCCGAGCTGCGCGCCCGAGAGCTGGAAGGTGAGGTTCTTGACGGCCTTGAGGGCGCTGGCCGCGCCGCGCTCGCCGCGTTCGACGGCGCGCTCCAGGTCGCCGCGCTCGACGGTCGTGAGCGAGAACTCCGCCGCCACGAAGATTCCGCAGGCGAGCGAGAGCAGCACCGCCACGAGGAGCAGGAGCACTTCAGTCATCGGGTCACCTCCGTCCCATGATCGGCCAGGGAGGTGGTGAATGCGCGATGTGGGGTACTAGGAGGCTCGCCCATGGGCGGACGCTCACACCTTTCCGTAGGGATTTCGAGTGGTGAGCCCATGTTAAAGGATCGGCAAAACTCTGCGCTTCGCATCACTCGCTGTTATCGTGCCGTGCCGCAGAGGCGGCTGGCGCGGTCACTCCGCGAGCGGCTTGACCCAGCGGCTCCACTGCGGCTGCGGAGCATATCCGGCCGCGTGCCAGGCGTGGTGCGCCAGCTCGTTGCGGTTCAGGACCATGGCGTCCGCCCGCCGCCCGCCGAGCGCGACGAACCGCTCCTCGGCCGCGCGCAGCAGCGCCGAGCCGATCCCCGCCCGGCGGGCGTCGGGGTGCACGGCGAGCCGGTACAGGGACGCCCGCCAGCCGTCGAACCCGGCGATCACCGTGCCCACGAGATCCCCGTCCCGCTCGGCGAGCAGCAGCGCCCCGGGGTCCCGGGCGACCAGACGCTCCACGCCCGAGCGGTCGTCGCTGATGCTGGTGCCTTCCGCGGCCACCTTCCAGAAGGCGAGCACGGCGTCCAGGTCGTCGGGCGTCGCGGCCCGTATCCGTAGATCGGTCATGACGGCATCCCATCACCGGGCCGGGCGTCGGCGCGCGGAAATTTCACGATGCGGGATGCGGGATGGAGGATGAGGGATCCGGGGCTGCGGTCGGCGGCGCCACCTGCGGGTACGCCCGCGTCACTCGCCCCGCAGCTCCTCGATGACAGCTCCGAACGTCTCGTAGTACGGCTCGAGGACCGTGATGTACGAGAAGCCGTACCGCTCCCGCTGGGCACGCAGCTGGTCGGCGATCTGGCGGACCGTGCCGATGAGCAGGATCGGCACTTCGAGGGCGGCTTCGAGGGACAGATGGGGGATGTACTCGGCGACCTCGTGGCCCTTGGCGCGCCGGTCGTCGGTGATGTCCACCAGCTGGACCAGCAGGTTCAGCTCGGCGGGCGCTGATCGCGCGGCCGCGTGCCGCCGGTAGGAGGCGACCCGCTCGTCCATCTCCTCGGCCGTCAGATGGAGCATCTTGCCGCCCGTGTGACCCGGCACCGACCGTGCCCCGGTGAACGCGGCGATGTCCGCGTGCTCCGCCGTCAGCTTCAGCATCTTCTCGCCGTTGCCGCCGATGAGGAGCGGCGGGCGGGGCGTCTGGCGCGGCTTGGGCACGAACTCGGCCTCGGCGAAGTGCCGGTCGAGCGTCTCGACGGTGTGCCGCAGGTGGGCCACGCGCTCGCCGGGCGACCCCCACGGCAGTCCGGCCGCGTCGTGCTCGGCCCGCACATAGCCGGTGCCGAGGCCCAGTTCGAGGCGGCCGTCCGTGAGCAGGTCCGTGGTGGCCACCTCGCGGGCGAGCAGGGTCGGGTTCCAGAACCCGGCGTTGAGGACGAAGGTGCCCACCCGGGGCCGCTCGGTGGCTTCCGCGGCGGCGACGACGGCCGGGAACGGCGCGGCCATGCCCAGGTGGTCGGGCACGAGGATCACGTCGTAGCCGAGCTGTTCCGCCGTGCGGCACTTGGTCCGCCACTCCTCGCGCGGGCTCGGTTCGACCATGTTGACGCCGAAGCGGAAGGGCCGGTGGGGCATGAACTCTCCTTGCTGGTACGGGAGTGAGCGGGCAGGGACGCGACCGATTCCACCACCCGCCCGCTCCCGCGGGCCACCGCATTCCGGCCTGGCGCGAGCCGACACGCGCGAGGCCCCTGCACCGGCCCGCGCGTGACGGCCCCTCACTCGTGCGCGATCGCCTCGAGGACATTCATCCGCGACGCCCGCAGCGCGGGCAGCAGCGCCGCCACGATCCCGACCACCACCGACCCGATCACGACCGCCACCAGCGTCGACCACGGCACCGCGAACGCCTTGAGCCCCTGCAGCTCCAGGACCTGATGCATCGAGACGCCCCACACCAGGCCGAGCGCGAGACCGAGCACCGCGCCGAACACCGCGATCACCACCGACTCGAGGCGGATCATGCGCCGCAGCTGCCGTCGGGCCAGGCCGATCGCGCGCAGCAGCCCGATCTCACGGGTGCGCTCGACGACCGACAGGGCAAGGGTGTTGACCACGCCGAGCACGGCGATGACGATCGCGAGGCCGAGGAGGGCGTACACGAGATAGAGCATCACGGCGATCTGTTCGCGGATCAGCTTCTTGTAGTCCGCCTGGTCGCGCACCTGCACCTGCGGGTACGGGTCGAGCGCGGTGTCGAGCCGGTCCCGCAGCGCCTCCGCGTCCGTGCCGGGCGCGGTGTTGACGTAGACGGCGGAGTCCTGGCCGTCCGGCACGTACTTCTCCAGCGTGCCGAGCCCCATGAAGAGCCCGCCCTGCATACCGGGGCCCTCGGGACCCTCGTTGTCGGTGAGCGCGGCCACCGTCAGCTCCACCTTGCGCTCGCCGGGGAACTCCACGGGCAGCACCGAACCGACGCGCACGTCATGGTCCTTGGCGTAGCCCCGGTCCATCGCGAGCCGGTCGGGGGCCAGGGCCCGCGCCGAACTCCCTTGCGCGTACGTGGTCTTCACGACCTCGTCGAGCTGCTTGCCGAAGCCGGCGGCCGTCGTCTCCACGGTCTTGCCGTCCGGCATCCGCAGCTTCAGGGGAGTGAAGCGGCTGCGGACGACGGTCCCGGCGCCGTCGGTCGCCTCCACCTTCTTCGTGACCTCCGTCGGGAACGGCATGAACGCGCTGTTCTGCACGACGAAGTCCGCGCCGAGGGTCTTGTCGATCTGGTCGTCGAACGACTTGGTCATGGAGGAGCTGGCCACGGAGAGGCCGCCGACCAGGGCGAGTCCGACCATGAGCGCGGCCGCGGTGGCGCCGGTGCGGCGGGGGTTGCGCAGGGCGTTGCGCTGGCTCATCCGGCCCACGGAGCCATAGACGGCGGGGAAGGCGCCGCCGAGCACCCGGATCACCGGCCGCACCAGGAGCGGACCCGCGATGACCGTGGCGAGGAGGCTGAGGACCACCCCGAGCCCGAGCAGCGAGGCCGACGTGGCGGTGTCCGAGGAGGTCGCGCACCCCACGAGCGCCGCCGCGCCGCCCGCCGCCACGACCGAGCCCACGATGGCCCGCACCCGCAACGGCCGTCCCACGCCCGCGATCTCGGCGTCGGCCAGCGCGGCCATCGGGGAGACCTGCGCGGCCCGGCGCGCCGGGAGGTACGCCGCGAGGAAGGTGACGCCCACCCCGACGACGTACGACGCGACGGGCGTCGGCCAGGCGATCACCATGTCCGTGGACTTCAGGTTCATGCCGAACAGGCCCATCAGCTCGATGAGTCCGGCGGCGAGCCCGATCCCGGCGGCGAGCCCGAGGGTGGAGCCGACCACGCCGAGCAGCACCGCCTCGATGAGCACGGAGCGGCGCACCTGCCTGCGGTCGGCGCCGAGCGCGCGAAGGAGACCCAGCTCACGGGTGCGCTGCGCGATGAGCATGGAGAAGGTGTTGACGATCAGGAAGATGCCGACCAGGACGGCGACCCCGGCGAAGCCGAGCATCACGTACTTGATGACGTCCAGGAATCCGCCCAGCTCGGAGGCGGCGGACTCGGCCTGTTCGTCGGCGGTCTCCAGGTCGTAGCGGCCGCCCAGGTCGGCGGCGACGCGGCGCTTGAGCTCGGTGTCGCTGACGCCCGTCGCGGCGTCGACGGAGATGCTGGTCGCGGCGTTCTTGTCGCCGAGCAGCTTGGCCTGCGCGGTCGGGGTGTCCAGGAAGACGAGCGCGGCACCGGGGTTGGTGGTCGTGAACGTGACGATGCCGACGACCTTCGTCTCGAACGAGCCGGGCGCGGCGAGGATCTTGAGGGTGTCCCCGATCTCCACGTCCTTCTTGTCGGCCGTGTCCGCGTCGATCATCGCTTCCCCGGCGGCGCGCGGCGCCCGGCCCGAGGTGATCTCCACGGGGGAGCGCTCGGTCTCGTACCAGTTGCCGGCGACGGTGGGCGCGCCGGTGGTGGGGCCGACGGGGTCGTTGTCGCGGTCGACGACCGTGATGTTATCCACGGTCGCGTCGACGTGCGTGGCCGCGACGCCGTCGACCTTCGCGACCCGCTCGGCGAGGTCGGCGGGCACCGTCGGGGTCCGTCCGGTCGGCACGCTCTCGTCGAGGTCGTCCTTGGGCCCGACGGAGAGGTCGGCGGACGTGGACGCGAAGAGCCGGTCGAAGGTGCGGGCGACCGTGTCCGAGAAGATGAGGCTGCCCGCGACGAACGCCACGGAGAGGATCACGGCGAGCGCGGACAGGGCGAGCCTGCCCTTGTGCGCGAGGAAGCTGCGGAGGGTGGCCTTCAGCACGGGTGCCGCCTCAGTCCTGGGGGGACGGGTCGTCTCGGGTGGGTTTCGCCAGGGGGTCGGCCGGGGGCGCGGGGGCGGCGGGGCCGGAGGGTCCGGCGGCGTCCGGCGTCCCCTCGGCGGTGTCCGTGGCCGCGCCCAGGACGTCGAACCGCTTCATCCGCTCCAGGACGCCCTCCGCCGTGGGCCGGGCCATCTCGTCCACGATCCGGCCGTCCGCGAGGAAGAGCACCAGGTCGGAGTGGCCCGCGGCGCTCGGGTCGTGCGTCACCATCACCACCGTCTGGCCCAGCGAGTCCACCGCCTCGCGCAGGAACCCGAGGACTTCGAGCCCGGCCCGCGAGTCGAGGTTGCCGGTCGGCTCGTCGGCGAAGATCAACTCGGGGCGGGAGGCCAGCGCCCGCGCGCACGCCACGCGCTGCTGCTGGCCGCCGGAGAGCTGTGCGGGCCGGTGCCGAAGACGGTCGCGCAGGCCGAGCGTGTCGATGACGTGTTCAAGCCACTCGGGGTCGGGGCGCTGGCCCGCGATGTCCATGGGCAGGGTGATGTTCTCGCGCGCGTTCAGTGTCGGGATGAGGTTGAACGACTGGAACATGAAGCCGATCCGGTCCCGCCTCAGCCGCGTCAGCTCCCGGTCCTTGAGCCCGGTGATCTCGGTGTCGCCGAGCCACACCTGGCCCGCCGAGACCGAGTCGAGCCCGGCCAGCGTGTGCATCAGCGTCGACTTGCCGGAACCGGACGGCCCCATCACGGCGGTGAACCGCTGCCGCGCGATGTCCACGTCGACCGCGTCCAGGGCGAGCACGGCGGTCTCACCCGAGCCGTACGCCTTCGTGAGTCCGCGGGCGCGGGCCGCGACGCCGGAGGGCTCGGCGCGCTCCGTGTGCGGTGTCGAAGCAGGTGTGGACAAGGCCGCCTCCCCGGTTGTGGCCGTCCCAACTCGCGTATGCCAGCAGAGAGTAAAGGGTCGGAGCGGGCGGCTGGTATCCCTCGCAGGTCGATGAGTGAGGCGTATGTAAGGGGCACCTGGTCGCCCGGCCCGGCACCTCTTGCCGGTGCTAGCGGATCGGCGCTAGCTTGTGGACATGGCGAAGACTCAGCTGAACGTGCGGGTGGACGAGGACACCGCCCGGGCCGCGCGCGAACGCGCCATGGCCCGCGGCGTGAGCGTGAACCGCTATATCGAAGAGCTGGTCAAACAGGACGCGGGCGAGCTCGGCCACACGTTCGTGGAGGCCGCCGCCGACTTCATGAAGCAGTACGAGACCGTCTTCGCCGAGGAGTTCGGCGCGGAGCGCGAGGGCCGTCGCTGACCCTTGAACCTCAGAATCGACCTCGCCTGGCTCCTGATGGTCGCCGAGCACAAGACGCCCGGTGATCCACAAGTGACCGACTGGGGCGCCCTGGTGGCCGCCGTGGCCCGCCACCACGCGGAGATCTTCGGCGTTCCCGTCTACGAGGGCCCGCACGACCGCGCCGCCGCCCTGCTCCAGCTCCTGCTGCACCTGCCCGCCCTCGAACGCTCCAACGCCCTCTTCGCCTCGTCGGTCGCCTACGCCTACCTCGTCGCCAGCGGCGTGAAGGTCGTGACCTCGCCCGAGCAGGTGCGGGATCTGGCCCGTCTGATCAAGGAGGACGGAGCGAGCGTGCACGACATAGCGCGTGAGCTGCGGCAGTGGAGCCTGTGACCGCTTGGGGTCGGCCGCTGCGGTGACCGGGGCGTGGTCCGGCCCGGCGCGCGGTGCGACAGCGCGCTCCGAGTCGCGCAGGGTGAGTGTGCCGATGAGTTCTGGCCCGTACGCCGGTCAGCATGAGGCAACCGGTCGCGACCACCAGGAGGACCACGCCATGCCCGCCACCATCCAGCCGATGCTGATCACCCCCGACCTGGAGCGCCTCGTCGCCTTCTACACGGGACTCCTCGGCGCCGAGGAGACGGACCGCGTGCCGGACGAGGGCCCCGTTTTCTTCCTGAACCTGCGGGTCAAGGACTCCGACCTCGGCATCGTCGCCGACAAGAGCGTCGAGCCGGGCACCCCCCAGCGCTCGCTCCTGAGCGTGACCGTGGACGACGTCGACGAACTCCTCGCACGCGTCCAAGCCCTCGGCGGCACGGTGCTCGGCCCCGCCAACGACATGCCGTGGGGCCAACGCGTCGCCCACATCAAGGACCCCGACGGCAACGCGGTGAATCTCGCGCAGCCGATCTGAGGAGGACGGCGCTTGCGGTACGAGGAAGGCGGCGGCGTCGGTCAGCCCGCCGCCTCGTCCTCCGCGGGGCGGCGTGCCGAGCCCAGGAAGCAGTACGACGTGGGGAACCTCGGGCCGCGCGCGGGCACCACGATCCGGCGGTACGTCCCCACCTCGAACCCGGCCGCACGCAGCGCGCCCACCGGGTCCCTGCCGACGTGGCAGCCGCCGAACAGGCGCGGCCACACCGTGCGGTCCAGGACGCGCTGCGCCGTCGCCATCGCGCCGCCCGGAGCCCGGCCGTGCTCGAAGAACCTCAGCTCACCGCCAGGACGCAGCACCCGGCGCAGCTCCCCGAGCGCCCTCGGCAGGTCCCGCACGCTGCACAGCACCAGCGACGCGACGGCGAAGTCGAACGCCTCGCTCTTGACCGGCAGCGCCTCCGCGGCGCCCGGCACCACGTCCACGGGGACGTCCGCGCGCATCGCCGCCGACACGGCAAGGCGGCGCAGGACGCTCTCCGGCTCGATCGCGACCACCTCGGCGACGGTGGTCGGGTAGTGCGCGAAGTTCAGGCCGTTGCCCGCGCCCACCTCGATGCCCCGACCCTCGACGCCCCGCAGGAGTTCCTTGCGGTGCGGGGCGATGGCCGGTTCCGCGGAGACGCTGAGGCGGGCGTAGAAGCGGGCGAAGAGGGGGTGGTGGACCGCGTCTCGCGGGGCGGGACGGGCGGAGGGCGGGGGCATGGTGCCTCCAAGGGTGGGTGGGGGGTTCTTCCCCAATCCCGCCCCTTCCCGAAACTGGGGCCCGCGCCCCAGGCCCCCGGGCCCGGGACTCCCCGCACCGGCGCCGGGGCGGGCCCCGATCGCGCTGCGCGCTCGTCCTCAAGCGCCGGACGGGCTGATTTCTGCCGGGGCGGGCCCTGATCGTGCTGCGTGCTCGTCCTCAAGCGCCGGACGGGCTTGAGTCAGGTCCGGCTGTCGTGTGCGGGATCGGTTCGGCGTCACGCCGTGGGACGGAACCGATCCCGCACCCGGCCTACCCCTTGGACTCAGCGCCCGGACCCGCCCAGCTCCCGCCCAACCCGGATCCCAGCCAACCCCCGGCCGCCGCGCGGAACTCCGGGCCCGGCAGGGCGCCCGCCCCCTCGGGGATCGAGCCGAGCAGGGGTGCCCCCGACACGTCGGCCAGTTCGGCCAGGTTGCAGCGAGAGGCCAGGTCAGGGGCGGTGGGCCAGCTGCCGATGACGATGCCCTCG
Organism: Streptomyces sp. NPDC127108; assembly: GCF_042677545.1. Classification (NCBI taxonomy): domain Bacteria; kingdom Bacillati; phylum Actinomycetota; class Actinomycetes; order Kitasatosporales; family Streptomycetaceae; genus Streptomyces; species Streptomyces sp. NPDC127108. Next base: position 72,631 of record NZ_JBHXTE010000032.1, read on the forward strand.
GGGGTGAGGCCCCGGGCTCGTAGGGCCTCGGTGGTGAGCGTGGCCATGTTGAGGGTGCCGAGGCCCGCGGCGGCCACGACCAGGACGGGGGCGGCGAGGAGCCGGGCCGCGTCCGCGAGGGTCGTCCCCGCCTCGTCGAAGCGGACGAGCAGCCCCCCGGCCCCCTCGATCAGGACCAGGTCGTGCGAGGCCGCGAGCTTCTCCGCGGCCTCGGCCACCTGGGCGGGCGAGACCGTCGGCAGCCCCGCTCGGCGCGCCGCCGTCGAGGGCGCGAGGGGCTCGGGGAAGCGCGCCAGCTCCACCGGGGTCACCCGGTCACCCGCGAGCCGAAGCACCTCGTCGACGTCACCCGGGTCCCCGGGGCCGACCCCGGTCTGGGCCGGCTTGAGGACGGCGACGCTGCGCCCGGCCGCGAGGGCCACCGCGGCCACGGCCGCCGTCGTCACGGTCTTGCCGATCTCCGTGCCCGTACCGGACACCACCAGGACGCTCACGCCGAGACCTCCCCGCTCGCCTGTGCCGCCGCGCACACCGCACGGCCGATCTGCGCCACGTCCGCGTCGCCCGTGACGAAGGGCGGCATCGTGTAGATGAGGTCGCGGAACGGCCGCACCCACACGCCCTCCCGCACCACGGCCCGCGTCGCCGCTTCCATGTCGACCTGGTGGTCGAGCTGTACGACACCGAGCGCGCCGAGGACCCGTACGTCACGGACGAAGGGCAGCTCGGCGGCCGGGGCGAGCGCCGCCCGCAGGCCCGTCTCGACGCGCTTGACGTCCGTCTGCCAGTCCTTGCCGAGCAGCAGGTCGATGGAGGCGTTGGCGACCGCCGCGGCGAGCGGATTGCCCATGAACGTCGGCCCGTGCGCGAGCACCGGCACCTCGCCCCGCGCGATGCCCGCCGCGACCCGCGCCGTGCACAGCGTCGCCGCCATCGTCAGATAGCCGCCGGTCATGGACTTGCCGAGGCACATCACATCCGGTGTGACGCCCGCGTGGTCCGCCGCGAACAGCGCGCCCGTGCGGCCGAAGCCCGTCGCGATCTCGTCGAAGACGAGCAGCACGTCGTGCGCGTCGCACGCCTCGCGCAGCGCGCGCAGATAGCGAGGGGAGTGGAAGCGCATGCCGCCCGCGCCCTGCACCACCGGCTCGACGATGACGCCCGCGAGCTCGTGGGCGTGCTGTCCGATCACGTCGTGCAGATGCTGCGCGTACGCCTCGTCGTAGGTGTCGAAGCCCGCCGGGGGCTGGTCCGCGAACACCTGCTGGGGGAGCACGCCCTGCCAGAGGCTGTGCATGCCGCCGTCGGGGTCGCACACGGCCATCGGCTGCCAGGTGTCGCCGTGGTAGCCGCCGCGCCAGGTCAGCATCCGGTGCTTCTCGGGCCTGCCGAGGGAGACCCAGTGCTGGAGGCACATCTTGACCGCGACCTCGACGGCCACCGAACCGGAGTCGGAGAGGAAGACGTGCTCGAGGCCGTCCGGCGTGAGGTCGACAAGTCGCTTCGCGAGCCGGACGGCGGGCTCGTGCGTGAGTCCGCCGAACATGACATGGCTCATGCTGTCCAACTGCTCGCGCACCGCGTCGTTGAGGACGGGGTGGTTGTAGCCGTGGATCGCCGACCACCACGACGACATGCCGTCAACCAGCTCGCCGACGCCCGCGACACGCAGCCGCACTCCGCTCGCGGACTCCACGACCAGCGGGTCGTGGCGGCCGGGCATCGGCCCGTAGGGGTGCCAGACGTGCGCGCGGTCGAGGTCGAGGATCTCCTTGACGTCCAGGCCGGACGCCGTGCCCGCGTCAGGCATTGGGCGCCACGTCCGTTCCGGCGCCGCGGCGGCGTACCGTCACCAGATCCGTGCGCGGCCCCGGCGCGGCGGGCGCCTCGGCGTTCGCGGCGGGCTTCGCGGCCCCGGCGGGAGCCTCGTCGGCGGTGTCGGCGGTGGCGGCGGTGTCCTGTGAGCCGCAGACCGAGCCGCACCCACCGCCCCTGCGGTGCTCCGGCAGCGTCACTTGGTCCGTGGTCTCCACCTCGAACCCGGCGTCCGCGATCATCTCCAGGTCGGCCTTGCCCGCCTGGCCCTCGCTGGTCAGGTAGTCGCCGAGGAAGATCGAGTTGGCGAGGTGCAGGGCGAGCGGCTGGAGCGTGCGCAGATGCAGCTCACGGCCGCCCGCGATGCGGACCTCGATGTCCGGGCAGACGAACCGGACCATGGCGAGGATGCGCAGGCAGCGCTGCGGGGTGAGGTTCCACTCCTTGGCGAGCGGGGTGCCCTCGAAGGGGATCAGGAAGTTCACCGGCACGGAGTCCGCGTCGAGCTCGCGCAGCGCGAACACCACGTCGACCAGGTCCTCGTCCGTCTCGCCCATGCCCGAGATCAGGCCCGAGCAGGCGGAGAGCCCGGCCGCGTGCGCCTTCTGCACCGTGTCGACACGGTCGGCGTAGGTGTGCGTCTTGGTGATGTCGCCGTACGTCGCCTCGGACGTATTGAGGTTGTGGTTGTAGGCGTCCGCGCCCGCGCCGCGCAGGCGCTCCGCCTGGCCGTCGGAGAGCAGTCCGAGGCAGGCGCAGACCTCGACGCCCTCGTTCTGCTCCTTGATCGTCTTGATGGTGTCGGAGACCCGGTCGACGTCCCGGTCCGTGGGCCCCCGCCCGCTCGCCACCAGGCAGACCCGCTTGGCGCCCCCGGCGAGCCCGGCCGCCGCGGCCTTGGAGGCCTCGTCCGGCTTCAGCCAGGTGTATTTGAGGATCCCGGTCTCCGCGCCGAGCCGCTGCGAGCAGTACGAGCAGTCCTCCGGGCACAGACCCGACTTGAGGTTGACCAGATAGTTGAGTTTCACCCGTCGGCCGAACCAGTGGCGCCGTACCTTTCCGGCCGCCGCCACCACGTCGAGCAGGTCCTCGTCGGAGGTCGCGAGCACCGCAAGCGCCTCGTCACGGCTCGGCAGTTCCCGCCGAAGCCCCTTGTCCACCAGCGTGTTGAGCAGATCCATGGCGCCGATCCTGACGCACGCCGGAGTTTCTGACCATGGAGATTCCGTACAACAGAAGCATCGGGAGGTGTGGGTATTGCCACACCATGGCCCGGTGGTGCGGCCGCTAGGGTCTGTGCACTGTCTACAAACACCCCCGGTCCGTACGTTCCGTCCGAGCACGGCACGTACGTCGACCCGTGACGCCCCGGAGGTCCCATGGCTGGCTCGCCGTTCGACTGGATCGACGAGCAGGCGCGGCTGCGTGCACAGGCGGGCCTGGTGCGCACGCTGCGCCCGCGCCCGGCCGAATCCCATCTGCTCGACCTCGCGGGAAACGACTATCTGGGACTGACCCGTCACCCGGAGGTCACCGCCGCGGCCGCGACCGCGGCCCGGCGCTGGGGCGCGGGCGCCACGGGCTCCCGCCTGGTGACGGGCACCACCGAACTGCACGCCGAACTGGAGCGTGAGCTGGCCGACTTCTGCGGCTTCGAGGCGGCCCTGGTGCTGTCCTCCGGCTACGCGGCGAACCTCGCCGCGGTCACCGCGCTCGCCCCGCACGGCTCGCTGATCGTGTCCGACGCGGGCAACCACGCCTCCCTGATCGACGGCTGCCGCCTCGCCCGGGGCACGACGCAGGTGGTGCCGCACGCCGACCCGGCCGCGGTGCGCAAGGCGCTCGGCACCCACGAGGGGCCCGCGGTCGTGGTGACCGACTCGGTGTTCTCCGTCGACGGGGACGCGACGCCGCTGTCCGAGCTCGCCGCCGTCTGCCGCGAGGCCGGGGCGGGCCTGCTCGTCGACGACGCGCACGGGCTCGGGGTGCTCGGGGACGGCGGCCGTGGCGCGCCGCACGCCGCCGGGCTCGCGGGGAGCGCCGACACCGTGGTCACGGTCACCCTGTCGAAGTCGCTCGGCAGCCAGGGCGGGGCCGTGCTCGGCCCGGCCAAGGTCATCGCACACCTGGTCAACGCGGCCCGGACCCTCATCTTCGACACCGGGCTCGCCCCGGCCGCCGCCGGTTCGGCGCTCGCCGCCCTGCGCCTGCTGCGCCGGGAGCCGGAACGGGCCGCCCGCGCGCGTGCGGTGGCCACGACGCTGCACGAACTCCTGACGCGGGAAGGGCTTTCGGCGGTACGTCCTGACGCCGCCGTCGTCTCCGTGCGCGCGCCGTCGCCGGAGGCCGCTGTGCGCTGGGCGGCGGACTGCCGCCGCGAGGGCCTGGCTGTGGGCTGTTTCCGCCCGCCGTCGGTTCCCGACGGCGTCTCACGGTTGCGGCTGACCGCACGGGCCGACCTGAGCGACGCACAGGTCGCCGAGGCCGTCGCCACGATCAGCCGCACCGCACCCTGACTCCTGAGATCTGGCACCTGAGACCTGGGTCCAGGGTCCGGCGCTCTCACCCGGGCTTCACCGAAGGGCGTCGATGAAGTCCTCCCAGGCGGCAGGGGAGAAGAGCACGGCTGGACCCGCCGCGTCCTTCGAGTCGCGCACGGCGAACAGACCGGCGAGCGGTCCCGAACCGAGCGGCGCTGTCTCCACGCAGTTGTTCATTCCATTGCTGCGGCTGCTGCGCCGCCACCGCGCGTCCCTGAGAGACGCGCTGGAGGGAACGGACCGAGGCAGTGCAGTCATGGTGCCTCCTTACGCGCCGTCACCTAACCCGGCGATGAAATCCATTGAATCCTGAACGGAAAGCGCCTGTCCCTGAAGGGAGTTGAAGGCGTCGGTGTACGCCCGAAGGTCTTCTTTCCGTTCGAGGTAGAGGCTACTCGTCAAGTGGTCGAGAACAACCACATCCAGATCAGAAATGTTCGGAAAGGAGAGAATAACGAAAGGCCCGATGAGCCCGACGTGCTCACCGGAGACGAACGGCAACACCTGGATGCGCACTTGAGGAAGCCGCGCCGCCTCCAGGAGCCGCCGCAACTGCCCGGCGAGGACCTCGGGACCGCCGATCTGGCGCCTGAGCACCGCCTCGTCGAGGATCACGCTCAGTCGCAGCGGCGGCTCGCTGCGCAGCACGTCCTGACGCGCTAGGCGCACCTGCACCAGGGCCCTCACCTGTTCCTCGGGCAGCCCGCCGAGCGCGGCACGTGTCACTGCGAGGGCGTAGTCAGGCGTCTGCAGCAGGCCGGGGACCACGGTGGTCTCCAGCGTGCGCACCCGGCAGGCCTGTGACTCCAGACTGATGAAGTCGCGGTACGCCGGGGGCAGCAGACCGCGGTAGGCGTGCCACCAATGGTGCCGCCCGTTCTCGTCCTCCCCGCCCGCGAGCACGACCAACAGCTCGCGCAGCTGCGGATCGTCGACCTCGTAAGCCTCAAGGAGCAGCCGCACGTCCGAGGCGCGCACCCCGGAGCGCCCGGTCTCGATGCGGCTCACCTTCGACTGGTGCCAGCCCACCCTGGCGGCGGCCTCGCCGCTGGTGAGTCCGGCCTGCCCGCGCAGCGCGCGCAACTCCGCACCGAGCTTGCGGCGCCGCACCGCGGGACCGTACTGCATGTCCGTCTCCTTCCGGACGTCCGCGCCAACCGTACGGGACAGCGGGAGACTGTAGAGGAAGCGCCAGTGTTGCGCCCAAATACGGTCTGCCGTCGCAGAGTTCACCGCTTCGAGCGACAGATATATGCACATCTCGGTGGATCGCCGCGCGTCACCGGCCCAGGAGTGGCACTCTGGCGCGAAGCACCAGTTCCGGGACTGTCCTCGAGTTCTTCCGCCACGAGTCGGAGTCCGGTCCCGGTGGGAAAGGGACAGTGTCGCCATGGCAGACCACCAGGAAGTATCAGTCACTCTGCCGAGCGATCCTGTCTCGGTCGCGGCCGCCCGCAGGTACGTGGCGGACACCTTGTCGGAGTGGGGCCTACCGGCCGACGCCGACGTCGCCGACACGGTGCGGCTCATCGTCTCCGAACTCGCCACGAACGCCGTCCAGCACACCCTCGGCCAGTCGCCGACGTTCACCGTGGACGTGCAGCTCGACCGCGACGAGCGGCTGCGCATCGGCGTCACGGACAGCCACCCGCGCTTCCCCCGCCGCCTGCCCGCCGCCGTCCAGCAGGACAACGGCCGGGGCATGGTCATCATCCGCTGGCTCACCGCCGAGTGCGGCGGCAGACTCTCGGTCTGCCCGACGGCGGAGGGCGGCAAGACGGTCTGGATCACCCTGCCGTGGTCGGTGCCGGTCCAGAGTTGACGCCGTGCCTCAGCCGGCCGAGCGGCCGAACGTCCCCCGCAGCAGCGCACGGAACGTGTCCGCGGCCGGGCTCGACTCGTCGGTGCGGTGGCAGACCCAGATGGTGCGCCGCAGGTCACCCGGTTCCAACGGCCGGACGCCGACCGGGGTCGCCGCCGTCCGGGCCACCATCTCCGGCACCACCGCGGCACCGAGACCCGCGCTGACCATCGCGCACACCAGCGCGTAGTCCGGCGTCTGAACGAGCACCGCGGGCGCCGCCCCCGCCCGCGCGAGCGCCGCCTCCACACCCTGCCGCGGCGGATGCGCCGGCGCCATGCTGATCAGGGGCTGACCGGAGAGCTCGGCGAGCGGAAGCCGCCCGGTGCCCGCCGTCAGCGCGTGCCCCGGCGCCGTCACGAGCACCAACTCCTCGACGAGGACCGGCTCCAGGGTCACGGACGCGGGCGGCGCGGGCAGCTCCGCGGGTTCGTACGTGTGCGTCAGGGCCACGTCGGCGTCGCCCGCCGCCACCGCGGCCACACCCAGCGGCGGTTCGTAGCCGGTGACCGTCAGCTCGACGTCCGGATGTGCCCGGCGGAACGCGGTGAGGGCGGGCGGCAGCAGATGGATGCCCGCCGTCGTGAACGTGGCGACCCGCAGGCGCCCGCCCGACAAGCCCACGAACTGCGCCAGCTCGTGCCGGGCCAGCTCCATCTCGTCCAGGACACGGCGGGCGCGCGCCAGGAGCAACTCGCCCGCGCCGGTGAGCCGCGCGCCCCGGTGGTGCCGCACGAGCAGTGCCGCCCCCGCCTCCCGCTCCAGCTTGGCGAGCTGCTGGGAGAGCGCGGGCACCGTGTAGCCGAGCCGTTCGGCTGCGCGGGTGATGGAACCGGCTTCGGAGACCGCCACGAGCGCCGCGAGCCGCGTCGGGTCGTACATGCCGTGCCTCTTCCTGTGGCCGTGGCCCGCGTCCTGCCGCGGTCCCGCCGTGGTACGCAGCCGCCGTCGTCCCGGCCTTCCGGGACCGCCGCCGGATCCTACCGGCAGCCCAGCCTAAACAGATGCTTAAGGCAGACGCAGAAGATCCTATATACCTGCTGAAGGCCGCCGCGCGGCAGAGTGGCCGTCATGGACGCTCAACTGGTCGCCTTCACCGGCGTCGCCGCAGGCATGGTCGCCGTGCCCGGCGCCGACTTCACCGTCGTCGTACGCAACGCCCTCGCCTCCCGCCGCGCCGGAGTGCTCTGCGCGCTCGGCATCGCGGCGGGCCTCCTCGTGCACACGGCGCTCGCCGTCGCCGGGGTCGCGGCCGTCCTCGCGGCGGTGCCCGCGCTGTTCCGCACGCTGCAGGTGGTGGGCGGTGGCTATGTGCTGTATCTGGGGGTGCGGGCGCTGTGGTCGGCGGTGCGGTGGGAGGCGGCGGGCGGACGGCTGTCGGGGCCGCAAGGGCCGGAGGGATCTGGGGGATCTGCGGATACTGAGAGATCTGTGGGGGAGGAGGACGTGCGGGCGGCGACTGGTGGGCGTGGCGGCGGTCTGCGCGAGGGCTTCCTCACCAACGCCCTCAACCCCAAGGCGTCCCTGACGTTCCTGAGCGTGCTGCCTCAGTTCGTGCCCGAGGGGAGCCCCGCGATGCCGCGCACGTTGCTGCTCGCCACGATCGTCGTGGCCTTCGCGTTGCTGTGGTTCCCGGCTGTCGCGCTCCTGGTGGACCGGCTCGGCCGCTGGCTGCGGGAACCCCGGGCGGCCAGGGCGATCGAGGGCGGCACCGGGGTGGCGCTCACGGCGCTGGGCCTGGCGCTCCTCGCGGAACCGCTGTTCACGTAGCCCGGTCAGCCGGACCGTCTGGTCGCTGCCGTCGCGCGACCGCCCACGGCAGCAGCCCCCACAGGCCACCGCACACCAGCAGCGTGGCCGCGGCGGCGAAGCAGGCGCCGGTGCGGCTCGCCGCCACGTCCACGACGAGCAGGACCGAACCGGTGAGCGCGAGGACCAGGACGGCGAGTCCGGCCCCGGCGAGCCGGGACGACACCTTGACGATGACCGGCTTCGCGCCGCGTTGGAACAGCCCCCGGTGCAACGCGGCGGGTGCGGTGAACAGCGCGGCCGCGAGGACGGCGAGCAGCAGCGTGGTCACGTAGGTGGCGCGCTGGAGGGAGTCGAGCGAGGGGAACCGGGGTGTGAAGGCGAGCGTGAGCAGAAACGCGAAGAGGAGCTGCACGCCGGTCTGGGTGACCCTCAGCTCCTGCAGGATTTCGACGAAGTTGCGGTCGGCGCGTTCCAGCCGGGTCTCGTTGCGGCCGTCGTCGCGGCCTCGGCTGTGGTCGTGCGCGGCGGTGCCCGCTGACGGGGGGCCGTCGCCTGGGGCGTTCTGGTGCATGCACTACGAGTATCCCGGGCCGACGCAAACCACTCCTCGCGTCGGCCCGGTGACGCCCGGACGGCGCTGCCTGCCCGAAGACAGCGCCGTCCGGGCGCCCAGGTCAGCGGACCCGGCCGTACCAGACGCTGTTCGTCCAGATCTTCTCCAGGCGGACCACCGTGCCCCGCTTCGGGGCGTGCCAGATCTTGTTCTTACCGGCGTAGATGCCGACGTGGTAGACGTTCCGACCGGAGTGGAAGAACACCAGGTCACCGCGGGTGCGGTTGCTCTTGGAGACATGGCGGGTCTTGTTGTACTGCTGCGCGGCGGTTCGCGGCAGCTTCTTGCCCACGCGCTTGTACGAGTAGAGCGTGAGTCCCGAGCAGTCGAACCGGTGCGGCCCCACGGCTCCGTAGCCGTACGGAGAGCCCTTCTTGGAAGCCGCGATCTTGAGCGCCTTCGTCCCGTGTGTGGCGGCCTCGGCCTCGGAGACGAGCCCGGGGGCCACGATGGTGCCGCCCACGGCGGCGAGCGTGAGAGCCGATGCCGTTCCGGCCCTCGTCAGCAACGACGGAACACGATTCAGCGCAGTCATGCGCAACCCTTCGTCAGCCGCCTGTGAAGGATGACCTGTCGGGTTCGGGCAGGCGAAGATGCCCGGTCGCGTCGCGACTTCACCCCAAGGGCCGGCCGGTTTCCCGGACGGCCCGCCTTGCTGGGTCCTCCACTCCTGCCGATGCACAGATGTCGACCGGTCATCCGGGTGGCGGCAGGACTCGGCGTCCGCCCGGACCGCCCCGCCGCTTGTGGCGGGGGCTTGTCGTCGGAAGGGATCTTCACCCGAGAGTGGCGAAAAAACCGAGCCGAATCGGCCGTATGTGAGGCTCCTCACGACTGACCCGTTCAGGTGGACAGAGCCCGAAAGGGGCCTGGGTCACAGTCGGAGACGATTGCCCGAACAGCGATGGAACGTCCGGTTCCGGGCGCCGCGTAAGGGAGTTGTGCAACTTCAGGGGCACACGCGTGCGAGTGTTTCCTACGCTGAAAGAGCTACCGCCTCTGGTCGCATCCCGGTCCGGGCCGGAAGCGGCTCGACGCCCGTCCGCGCGTCCGCACCCCCAACGGGCGGACGGCGCGGGCGCGCTGCGGCCGTGGCGCTCGGACGGGCATCCGGTGCGACGGCGCACCTCGGGTGCGCGGCCGCGAAGGAGGCGCGGCGGTTCGGCGCAGGGGGGTGTGCGGGACCGGCCGAATCGGCCTCGACCGCCCCGTCAACTCCTAGCAGAAACGCTTGGCCGACTCGCCGATTATGGGTGTGGTCACCCCGTCTCCTCACCTCTTGTTGCCTCTTGGCGGATGGGGCCCCGCCCTCGGCGGCTCGGTCAGCCACCCGTCGGCGGTGCCTCCTCGTCGACCGCGGGCGGCGGCAGGGCCACGCGCGCGGCACGTTGCTCGCCGTCCAGCGTGCGCAACGCCCGGGCCAGCGTCGCCGTGTGGACCTCGGCCTCGCCCCGCTGGTGCATCAGCGTCAGGGCGTCCCGCAACTCCACCGCCCTGCTGACGAGGGCTTGTGCGGCGCGCAGGCCGCCGTACGTGTGCTCCGCGCGCGCCGGGTTGATACGGCCGACCAGGTCCACCACCGCGAGATAGGCGTCGATCAGCTCGCCCTCGGCACGGGTCAGGGCGGGCAGCGGCGGCAGTTCGGGCAGCACCCGGGCCTCACCCGGCGGTCGCGGTCGTGGCGCCACGGTTCGGCACGATGCGGTCCACCAGGCCGAACTCCACCGCGGCCGCGGCGTCCAGGACGGTGTCGCGCTCGACGGCCGCCGCGATCCGCTCGGCGTCGCGCCCCGTGTGCCGTACGAGCATCTCCTCGAGGAGCGCGCGGGTGCGCCGCAGTTCCTCGGCCTGGATGGCGAGGTCGGTCGGCTGGCCCCGCAACGCCTCGGCGAGCGCGGGCTGCTGGAGCAGCACCCGGGCGCCGGGCAGGATCGACCGCTTCCCCGGCGTGCCCGCGGCGAGCAGGACGGCGGCGGCGGACGCGGCCTGGCCGAGGCAGACGGTCTCCACGTCGCAACTCGTGTACCGCAGGGTGTCGTAGATCGCCGTGGCCGCGCTGAACGAGCCGCCGGGCGAGTTGATGTACAGCGAGATGTCCCGGTCCGGCGCGAGGTACTCCAGGTGCAGCAGCTGCGCCATGACGTCGTTCGCGGAGACGTCGTCGACGGGGGTGCCGAGGAAGACGATCCGCTCCTCCAGGAGCTTGGAGTACGGATCCAGCGTGCGCAGGCCCGAGCTGGTGCGCTCGGTGAACTCCGGCAGGACATGGCGGGCGAACGGCTGCTGCATGGACGTGCCTCCCCATCTGTGCGGCATGCGTGCGGACGCACGGGCATGCGTGCGGGCGCCGTCGCCGGGCGACGGCCTCTGTAAAAAATGTACAGGACGTACATGACGTTATGATGGGGGCACCTCCTAGTGGTCATCAAGAAGTGCCAGGCCAGAGGGCATTCCTGGGGTTCGCTATTGGCAGATCTGTCACAGATCCTCACGACCGACTAGTCGGTTAGGCGACAGCCTCGTCCCCGAAGCCGAGCAACGTCGTGAGGTGATCAGACGCGACACGAAGGTCATCAGGGCTCGGGTGGACGTACACCTTTTTCGTGAACGAAGCGCTCACGTGCCCGGCCCAGGCCGCCAGGACGACGTCTGGAACGCCGTTGACGGCGAGGAACGTCAGGCACGAGTGCCGGGCGTCGTAGAGGCGGACCTTGCGCAGGCTCAACTGCCCCATGAGGACGTAGGCGTGCTCGCGCAGGTACCGGGTAGTAAGCGGTTCGCCGAGATGATCCACGAACATGTAACCGGACGCCTTGTAGTAGGCGCCCAGTGACATCTGTTCGATCTCCTGAATGGCCTTGAACGAGAGCAGGGCCTGGCGCACGGGCTTGGGTAGGGGGAGGGCGCGCTCACCGGCCTCGGTCTTGGTGTCCTTCTCCAGCACCCGGGCGTTGCCGATCATCGTGCGGGTGTTTGCGATCTCCAGCGTTCCGGCGTCGAGGTCGACGTCCTGCCAGCGCAGTCCAGCCACCTCGGCGGGGCGCAGCCCCATCAGGCTGAGCATGAGCGGGGCGAAGATGCGGTCGTCGCGGATGCCGAGCAGGAAGTCCTTCACCTCGACCACGTTCCAGGGCGCCGGCCGCTTGTTGGCGCGACGGTGCTCCTTCCACGCCTTGCGCGGCAGCTGCACGTACTGCGCGACGTTCGCGTGCACGAGCTTACGGACGACCGCCCACCCGAGCGCCTCCTTGAAGCGGCCCAGGACGCCCTCGGTCGTACTGGGAGCCAGGCCGGTACCGGCCTTCCCGCCACGCCTACGGGCCGCCACCAGCAGCCAGGCGACCATGGAATCGACGTGGTCCTCTTCCAGTTCCTGCACGCGGATGTGGCCGAGGTACTCGTACACGTGGCAGAGGGCGTTCCTGTACCCCTGGATCGTGCTCTCCTCCAGGTCGCGCGCCTTCTTGGCGAGCCACATGTCGAGCACCTCAGACACCGTGAGCTTGTTGGGCGCCACGAACGTGCCCACCGCCCGCTGGTGACGGACGCGGGCGATCTCGTTGCTTACCTCTGTGGACGTGTCGCGGGTGATCGTGACCTGGTTGCGCCTGCCGTCGGCGTGGCGGCCGACGTCGACGACGGCGCGGTATCGGACCTTGCCGCTCTTCAGCGTGACCTTCTTGATCTGGTCAGCCATCGGGGCCTCTTCTCTACTGGAACTGGTGGGTGACTGGGGCTGTCCTGAACCCGTCAGCGCAGGGGCGTGACCATGGCGGCGTGCGTAACGCACGCCTTCGGGCAGATGGTCGGGGCGTCGTTGACGGAGCGCGCGAACTCGGCGCAGACCCACGCCATGGGTGGGCGGCCGGGACCGAGTTGCCGCTTGTAGCCGCTCGAGCCGGGAACCAGGCCCCGCTCGGCCTGCCAGTCCTGCGCTTCGTGCTGCCAGGCCCGCCAGACAGACACAGCCGCGCACCACACGTCTCCCGGATGATCCCTCAGCGACTGCAGCGCCGTCTGCCGGTAGTCCTCCGGGTCCAACTCCCGCAGACGCCCCGGGATCTCGTCGGCGGCCGGCGACGGACGGGCCAGGCGCCTCACGCGACCGACCCCCGGATGCCGTAGCTCTTACGGGCCGCCCCGCGGCGCTGCGGACGCTCGTCCGACTCGCCCTCTGGCAGGCGCAGGGAGGCCAGCAGACGGGCCAGCACGAGCGACTGCTGACGCTGCTCGACGACAACCGGGTTCGAGATCCGGTCCCCCTTCTGGTTCACCACCGTCAGCCCGCCGACCGCGACCTCAGCGGACAGCCGGTCGAGCAGGTCCGCGGTCCGGCACGCCTGCAGCAACAGCAGCTGCTCGTGCACATCCAGACCGAACACCGACGTGACCGACTCCCACAGGCGAGTGCCCGACGTGCCCAGTTCCTCGGGTGCTTCCTGCATCCCAACCTCCCGATGTGTGACGGCAACATGCCGTCTGACCTGTGGTTTTCCCGGTACCGGGAAGCTTTGACGCGCGGCCGGTGGCCCGCTCGGCGTGATCTCGCCATGGCGTTTCCGCAGGTCAGAGGGGTGCCTAACGATCTTTTTAGGGTCCCCGCTCCGCGAGGGGCTAACGTGCCCGATCCGAAGATCGCTGATCGTTGGGGGCGGCGCCCCACCCCTGTTGATCAGCGATCGTCCGGGCGCCCCGCCGCACGGGTGGCCGGGCGCCCGGTGACGGCCGCGGAGGAAAGGAGAACTCCCGCCGTCTCTCGCGTTCCGGCCCCGTGACAAGCGGTCCGCGAGCGGTCTGTGCACCACACGCCCATGCACCAGGGCATGTGGTGCCATGCCCTACGCCCCGTAGGCGCCTGCCCTGCTGTCGCGCAGGAAGCGGTCGAACGCCTCGGTGCCCGTCTCCTGCGCCCGTACCGGGCCGGTGCCGGGGGTGAGCGACTCGACGTCGACCGGGGTCGGCTCGGGCTCGGGTGCGAACCCTGCGGGCAGCGTGTACCGCACGATCTGCCGCTTCGCTGCCACGGCCTGGCGGATGGGGTCGGTGCTCATGCCGCGTCGCCTTCCGACTCGGGCCCGAGGTTGATGGCGCCGGCGGCTACCGCGTCGATGTCGCCCCAGCCGTTGAGCTCGGAGGGCTTGCTGAGGTTGCACAGGATGTTCTCCTGCAGTCGGGCCCGCTTGCCGTTGGCCTGGTGCAGCTGGTCGAGCTCGGCGACGAGCCCCTGCCGACGGTCGTCCTGCGTCTGGGCGTAGTCGTTGAAGAGGCCGGCCCAGTGGTCGCCGAGGTCGCTGTCGCCGCGGCGGTCGAAGGCGGTGGCGGCGATGGCTCGGCGCAGGTATTCGTCGCCGGTGAGGTGGGCCTGCTGGAACATCCTGCGGGCCTTGGCGGGGGTGTCGATGTCGGCGGCCCGGTCCATGGCGTCGCGCATGGCCATGACCTCGGCGGGGTTGGTGGCGCCGTGGACGCCGAAGACCTCACCCATGAGGTAGCCCTTGCGGTTGGTGTACGCCTGGTTGGCCTTCTCGCGGATGTCGCCGATCTGGTCGCGGTGCTGGACGTAGAGCGCGGCGAGGGCGCGCTGCTTGCCGACGTGGGACAGGTTGTCGTCGTCGCGGATCTTCTTGGACTTGGCGTTGTACTGCTCGACTAGCTTGGAGATGCGGGCGAACGAGGTGTCGTCGAGGGGCATGTCAGTCTCCTTCAGGGATGGGCCGGTTGGGGCATTGGCGGAGGTGGGTGTTGCCGCAGGCAGCGCGTGTCTTACACACGGCGTCCCCGCAGCCGAGGGGGCAGCGCAGGTACGTCCCTTTGCGCTGGAGCTTGGCGCAGGTCGCGCAGAAGATGCGGCGCAGCTTGGTGCGCTTGCGCGAGTCGAGGCCGGCCGCGCGTGCCTCGGCGAACGCAGCCCGGTCCTCCTGGGGTCGCTGCTTGGCCGCGGCGATCCGCTTCCGTATCTGCTCCTCCACGTGAGAGGTCACGGCGCCTCCTTCGGCGGGTCGTAAATCCATGGATGGACGTCGTACTTGGGCGAGGGCCGCTGCCCCCGCTGGCCTGGTTTGCGGGGTGGTGCCGGAATCTCGGCGACCCAGCCGAGTTCTTCGAGTTCGTCCATGGCGTCCTTGATGGCTTCGGCGTCGACAGCGCCAGCCGACCCGGTGGCCTTGCGGCCCTTGAACGATTCGCGGATCTTGCGCGCGGTGACGGTAAAGTCGTCGGCCAGAAGGTCGGGAAGCCGGTCGAGGATGTCGCGCAGGAGCTTCCGGCCGCTGTCCCCGTCGCGAGACATGAGCGCGAATGCCGCCCGTGCGTGGGCGACGAGGTAGGGCGACAGGCAGACTGCGCGGGTCATGGCGTCCTCGTCGATCTCCGAGGCTGCCGAGGATTCGTAGAGGGCGAGGCAGGCGGCGAGGCGGATGATCTGGCCACACAGCTTTCCGGCCCACTCGGTGATGTCGTGCAGCTGCCCGCCGTCGGCCTTGTCGTGCTCGGTCTGGTTGTAGAACTCGGCGAACACCTTGCGGGCGCGCGCGGTGAGCGTGAGCGTGCGCACGTTCTCGTTCGGCCAGACGTCGTCGACCAGGCGCACGATGCGCTGCGCGTAGTCGAGAGCGACACCGGAGGGCACTTCGGGAGTGTCGAACGAGCCGGGCGGCATGGGTGCGGGCAGGGCGTACAGGAATCGGTTCAGGAATCCGGAGGACTTGAACTCCGGGTTGTCCTTCTCCATGTGCTCGACGACCCCGGGCTGGATGATGAGCGTGAGCGTCAGGGCAGTGCGGGGCATCCAGGCGTGACCGCGGCCGACACGGTCGATCTCGTGGCCGGTGCCGCTGTACGCCTTGAGGACAAGGGTGATGTCGGCGCGGCCGTTGCCGTACAGGCCGGCGCAGGCCTTGAAGAATCCGGCCTCGGACTCGTGCAGGGCCATCCGGCCGCCGTTCTCGCCCATGACCTTGCCGAGTGCTTCGAGGGTGACGTCCCCGACGAAGGCCTTCGGCAGGCCGGGCTGGCCCTTGAGTTCGAGGAGGGTGTCGAGGACGGCGCGGGCGTCTTCCTTGGTGGCCTTGTTGCGGGAGACGTCGTTCTCGACGGTGGCGAGTTCCTTCTCGGTAATTCGGATCTCTTGCTCGTTCTGCTCAACCAGGGCGCGCTGCTCCTCGCGCAGCTGGCCGATGCGGTCGCGCATGGGTGCCGAGGCCGCGTCGAGCGCGGGTGTCTTGCGCGCGGATGAGTCGGCCAGGCCGAGGCAGTACAGACAGACGTTCTCTGCGTCCCAGCCGTCCTTCACCTTCACCTGGGCCCGTCCGCCGAGGGCGGCGGAGATGGTGCCGAGGGCGGAGAAGGCGAGCAGGTCGTCAGAGACGTTCAAGGATGCGCTCTGAGCGCGCACCCACGCGGCGAGGGAGTCGCCGAGGACGTCCGTGGGGAAGGCCGGAAGGGTCTGCCTCGGCACGGGCAGAGGCGGGTCCCAACACGGACCGCCCCCCTTATTTTCCGTTCCATCTATTCCAGCGGATGGGATGGTTGCCGCGTCCTCGGGCCCCCAGAGGGGTTCGCTGGAATTACTGGAATCGATTTGGGTGGGGGCGGTCCGTGTGGGCGGCACCAGATCGTCGAACGTGCCGCCCGCTCGGATGTGGTCCGTCATGTCCTTCGCGCGGTCGGACTCCAGGACGCGGACGGGGATCCCGGCGCGCTTCAGGGAGTCCTCGACGGCCGCGGCGTGCTTGCGTCCGGGCTCGTCTCGGTCGGCGACGACGACCACCTCGGAGGAACCACGCAGGGCGGCCGTGTAGTCGTCGTGCCACTTCCCGGCGCCCCCCACGTTGCAGGTGGCGATGACGTCCATCTGGGCGAGGGTGTCGACGTCCTTCTCGCCCTCGACTACGACGACGATTCCGCCGGCCTGCGCCTGCCGGATGACGTCGGGCAAGCGGTACAGGACGCGGCGGACGCCCTTTACTCCGGGCGTGCCGTCGGGCCGGAACTGGCGGAACGTCTTGCGCTCGCCGTTGTATCCGGGCTCCAGACGACGGACGAGGTACAGCACCTCGCCGTGCTCGTCGGGGTACAGGTACTCGGCGGCGACCTGCGGCCGTTCTTGCTGCTGCAGGGGCTCGTCGAACAGGTCGGCCATGGACAGGCCGAGGGCGCTCACCACGTCCTCGGTGGCGCATCCGGCGTGGCAGTTGATGAGCACGCCCTTGTTGCCGTTGGTGACGGACAGGGAGGGGGCCTTGTCCTCGTGAGCGATGCACTGCCAGGCGGTGCCGCGGCCCTTACTGCCGTGCTGTTGTAGCGCCTCGACGACGCGGCCGTAGGCGCTCACGCCTTCACCGTCATGGGCCGCAGTTGTACGACGTAGACGAGTCCGCAGGGTGCGGTCTTGAGGACGGAGCGAACGAGCGGGAGGGGTGCGCGGTGCAGGTGCGGGTGTCCACAGCCGGGACACTTTTCGACCTTCACCTGTCGGTGCCACTTACGGGACCGGGACCGGTACGTGTCCAGCCGACCCTGTACCCGGGGCGGCGCTCCCTGCGCTACGGTGACGGTGAGCCGACCGTCCGCAGTGAGGCTTTCACGATCCCCGGGAGTTAGGGCCTCTCGGGGATCGCTGCTGTTCGTGCTCATGCTGCTCCTTGCTTCTCCCCTGAGAGCAGGCGCACGAGGTCGGCAGTGATGACGACGGTGCGGTTGCTGCCGAGCGGGAGCGTCTGCACGGGGGATTCGCCGCGCTTGATGAGTTCGTGCAGATGGCTCTTGCTGCAGCCGATGGCGGTTGCTGCTTGGGCAACGCTGACGGTGGCTGGCCATTGCCGGATTTCGTTCAGGGTGGGCTGCGCGGCCTTCCGGGCGGTTGTGTCGGTCGCCAGGCGGATTTTCTTGGTCATGCGGCCACGTCTCCTGACTGCTCGGTGAGGAGGTCGTCGACCGAGCTGCCGAGGGCGTCGGCGAGGGCGGCGATGACGTGAACTGGTGGGGTAACGCGTCCGCGCTGGTACTCCTGGATGGAGTAGGCGGAGCGGCCGATGGTGATGGCGAGCCGTTCGATGGAGATGCCAGCGGCTTTCCGGGTCTCACGGAGGCGCTGGCCGGAGAAGTACCGAGCCATGGGTGAAGGTCTCCTGAAAACACGAACGCCGAGCACGACTGACCCATCCCGGGTCTAAGTCGTCTCGGCTCCCTGTGTCAGGTACTACGGCTGCATCGCGCTACGCCGCTTCACCGTTCGCCCTTGCCAGCATCCTGGCGCCATCGCGGCTCCCGTCCATGTCGGCCGGGGGATGCCCCTGGGGGCTAGAACTCGGTGTTCTCTTTGGCGCAATACCGTACTACATGGGGAGCCGATGCGTGTAGTGGCTCTCGGCGTGATGATGGGGCGGGTGTCGCGACAAGGGCTCGCCCGCGAAGTGTCAGGCTGGGTGTCACGGGCTGTTGTCAGGGCGCGTGACACCCGCTCCCGCCTAGGGGTTTGGGTGTCACGCGGCCGTGACGGTGTCAGGTGTCAGGCGGGTGTCAGGGCGGGGACGATGCGCCACCGGCCGGTGGTGTTGGTCGCCTCCAAGCGGCCCTCGATGGCCGCTTCCTTGAGTCGCGCGGACACCCACGGGCGGGACAGATCATGGCGGTCGCACCAGTCGAGGAAGTCCCGCGGGCCGACGACCATCTGCCCCGCGGCCTCGAACTCCTCCAGTGCGCGGGCGAACAGCTCGCGGGCCTCGGCGGGGGTGGGTTTACGGCCTGCCTCCTGACCGAACAGCGGGACGTCGTCGCCCGGCTGTACGTCGGGCAGCTCCGCCTCAGGGTCGACGTCCGCGTCCTCGGGGTCGACCAGCGGGCCCTCGTCGTCGACATCCTGCTCGTCGTGCGCGCGAGCCTGTGCCGCCGGCGGCACGGCTTCGCCGTCGGGGCCGGTGCGGCCGGTGTACGCGGTCCCGGCCACGGACTTGAGGGCGTGCGCGGTGACGGGATCGGCGGTCGCGCCGTGGCGCTGTGCCCACAGCGCGAGCCGCTGCATGGCGTCCACGGCACGCGGCGTGAAGCGCCAGGTGCGGCCCGGGCAGGCGTACCGGGCGTCGTCGATGCCGGACGAGACGACGTAGCAGTAGCCCGGCTTGCGGTTGCCCCAAGCTCCGGGGTGGGCGCCCGCGTCGATGACCCGCTCCGGAAGGCTGAACGACTCATCACGCTCGTCACAGCCCAGCGCGATCACGGACGACAGCGCGGCCCGCGTGGACGTCGACATCTGGTCGTAGGACGGGCGTTGCAGGGAGACGACCACGGCCATGCCCGCGGAGCGGGCTTCCTGGGTGATGCCGGTGAAGGCGTCGTCGCCGATGAACCGCAGAGTGTTCGCGGCTTCCTCCCACCAGGTCACCATGAACGGCATCCCCGGGCAGCCGCATGCACGGCCGTCGGGGCGGCAGGAGCGCTTCGGGTCGCGCTGCTCGCACGCGGCCTCAGGCACCCACTCGCGGTAGCCGTGGGCACCGAGCCAGCGCGTGCGGGCCGGGATCGCCGCCTGAACGGCGGTGACCATGATCTCGGTCGGGGCTCCGCCCTCCACTGCCCAGTCGTAGCCGGGCAGCAGCGGCCGGAAGTCCTGGAACGACTTGGGGTCGGACATGACCAGGACGACGTCGCTGCGGGACAGGATCTCGGTCTGAAGGTTCAGGGCGGCGTCACCCTTGCCGGACCCGGTGCCACCCGCGACCAGCACGTGGGTGGAGTTGCGGTTCACCTCCGGATCCGGGTCGCCGGGCAGCCAGAGTTGGAGCGGGGCGCCGTCGTCGTAGCGGCCGATGACCAGCGGGTCGGCGATCGACCCGCCGAGGTTGGAGGGGCCTTCCCATTCCTCGGCCTGGTTGAGCATGTCCTCGGGGACGATGACCAGGTCGCCTTCGCGGGCGGAGTCGGGGTCGGGGTGGTAGCGGACGGCTGACGTCGGCAGGTTCAGTGCTGAGGCGATCCGCGGCAGGGTCCTGGGGACGTCGTCGTTGGTCTGCTCCCCCGGGACCAGGCCGACCCTCGCCGTGACGCGGTTCGGTTCCGCCCGGGCCGCGTGGATCTGCGCCCGCGCCAGCCCGATCTTCTCCATCAGCCCGCCGTCCGCGCCGCCCGTACCGTCGCTGGTGTCGGAGGTGCGCATGAGGATCCGCACGTTCCATGACAAGGCCAGGGCCGGGCCGCCCATCAGGTACAGGTCGTCGACCGGTCCGGCGGTGGGTCCGGCCAGGCACGCGGCGGTCAGCCACGCCGAACCCAGCGCCGTGGTGATGGCCGAGTGCAGACGGCGCTGCCTGCTCGCCGCCTTGCCCATCACCCAGGCGCCGCCGGACACCGCGACCGAGGTGAGGGTCAGGCCCACGGCGGCGGCCGGGGAGGCATCCCACCGCATGTTGCCCAAGCACCCGGCTACGCCGACCCCGGCCACGCTGAGCCACGGGGGAAGGTGCGGCTTGGCCTGGTGCAAGAGGTAGTTGCCGACCCCGCCCGCCCCCGAGCCGCTGTCTCGCGTCATTACTGGCACCCCCGAGTTTCCGCTGCCCATGGGCGGCATCGCTGCCACGATCCGCTCTACGTCCCGGCCGTCTTGGTCCGTCAGCCTCCACCGCCGGGCGCTCACTGCTGTGCCCAGTTCATCGTCGGGGCCTTGGGCTTGCGGGCCCGGTGCCGCACCCGATTGATCTCCTCCTGGTATTCCTGTTGGAAGGTGGAGTAGCAGGCTGCGGCGTTCTTCGCCGCGTCACGCAGCGCGTTCGCGGACTTCTTCATCTTGCGGGAGACCTTGGCCGCGCGGATCCGCGAGCCGAAGGCCCGGCCCTCGGGGTCAGGCACGGCGGTGAGGACGCTGTGCATGATCTCGGAGGCCATGGCGACCTCCATCGACATCATCACCCCGGCCGCGCGCAGGGTGTTGCAGTAGTCGCGCACCTGCGCGGGCGAGTTGAACTCGGGTGGCGGCAGAAGGGACTGCCCGCCCCCACGCATCGCGGCCCGGGAGGGCCGGTTGACGTTGATGTTGATGTTCGGCATGAAGCTGCCGCCCATCGCGCCGACGAAACCGCCAGCGGCGGCCCCGGCGTTGGCGAACTTGTTTCCCTTGGCGCCCGGGGAGGCGCCGTTACGGGTCGGGGTAGCCATCAGTCGGTCTTCTCCTTCGAGGTGGTGCTCCGGAGGGCGGCCCGCGCGCCGTAAGCGGCGAGCACGCCGAGGAACCAGAGGACTTCAAGGGGCCCGGCCAGCGGGCCGAAGATGATCGCGAGCGCGGCCCACAGGCCGACGACCGCGGCGAGGGAGGCCGCCGCCCACTTGAGCGCCGTCCGCTGCCAGTGCGACGGCGCCAGCCGCTGACGGACGCTGGCCGGGAGCGTGAGCCAGAGCAGGGGCAGCAGGGCAACCACCACGATCACCCCGCCCGTCCACGGGGCGACGACGTGCAGGACGGCGGTCAGCACCAGGACCAAGACGGCGAGGCCGGCGGGCAGGAACGCGAGACGGTGGCGCCACAGCAGACGTCCTGCGGCGTTCAGGACCCGGGTCCTCGGGGAGCGGTCCGGCAGCACGACGACGAACGCCTCCTGGCGCCGGCCACGTTGGCGCGGGATGCGGATAGTGCGAGCGTTCGCGGCAGCCTTCACGCCGCGTGTACGGGTACGGCTTGACACAGCGGAACTCCTTCAGGGCTGAGCTACTGGTTGTTAGTGATGCCGGTGCGTCCGAACCACTTCTGGTGGACGTGGGTGTGCTGCTCGTTGCGGACGTAGGCGCCGCTACGGCCGCCAATGACGGCACGGGCCCCCGCGACGGCCAGGAAGAACAGCAGGGCACCCATGCCGGACAGGCCGGAGACGAACTGGCTTGCCCCGGCCAGGAACTGGCCCCCGCCCCACAGCGCGATCCCGGAGCCAACCCCGGCGCCGACCCAGCGCTGCGCGACCGGGTCGAACAGCGGCTGCGGACGCAGGTCGCGCGGCTCGGTCGCGAGGACCGGGGGCGGGGCGTGGTGCTTGGGCATGGGGACCATGCGGCCGTAGGCGTCCGGAACCCACACGACCGAGCCGCGTTCGGCGTACAGCTCGACCTTGCCGGTGAGCGGCTGCTCGCCGACGACGTCGGCGTAACGGCGGTACTGCTCAGGCAAGTTGGACGGATTCACGACGTCGTCCCCTCAAGTGCCGGGACGAGACTTCCGCCGCGCTGCTCGCGGAGCCGGGCGGACACCCAGCCCACGGACCAACCGGTCTCGTCGGCGAGCTCCCGCACGGTCTTCTCGCCGTCGAGAAACGACCCGACGTAGGTCCGTGCGTCGCCTTCCGGCATCTTCACGGCGTGGTCGCTGTTCACGGGCACGGCCGTGAGCGCGGGCCGTTCACCGTTGTTCACGGCGGACTGTTCACGGCGCGCGGCCAGGCGTTCACGGGCTTCGCGCTGCTCCCGCTCCTGCTGTTCACGAACAGCGGCTTTGTGGGCTTCGCGCTCGGCCTGTTCACGCTCGGCCCGGTCCCGTTCCTGCTGTTCACGCTTGAGCCGCTCGGCCTGTTCACGGTCGATGCGCTGCCGCTCTTCCCGGCGGGCCTGCTCGGCTGCTTCCCGCTCTTCCCTGCGCTGCAGCGTTTCTCGGTCGGCGCGCTCCCGCTCCAGCTGGGCGGCGTGCTCGCGTTCCTCTCGGCGCTCCTCCCGCTCCCGCTGCGCGCGCTCCTGTTCAAGCCGTTCCGCGTGTTCACGGGCTTCTCGGTCTGCCTGTTCACGGCGTTCCCGCTCGTGTTCACGCTCGGCCCGCTCCTGTTCACGGCGAGCCTGTGCCGCTGCCCGTGAACGCTCTTCCTCCGCGCGCCGTGAACGCTCGAGCCGTTCGAGCTGAACAGTGATCTTGCGCCTGTACGACAGGCTCGCCTCTGCGGTGACGATCAGCAGAAGTGGCGCGACCGCGTGAACAGCGACGCCCACCGGGTCGTTCGAGAGCGCGGAGTCCCCGACGTTCAGCAGCAGCGTGAACAGTCCCGTCATCCAGCGCAGGACGGCCGGCCATCCACCGGTCGTGCCTCCGAGTCGGGAGACTGCTGCGTCCAGCCGGATGACGATGATTACGGCCACGTCTACGACGAGGGGGAGGATCGGGGCCGTCCAGTCCCAGTCGTCCGGGGTGACCCGCTGCACGAGCGGGGTGACCGTGAGGACGGAGTACAGGACGGCTCCGGCTGTGATCGTCCACGTGCCGCGGCTCAACGTCCGCTCGACGCCGTGCAGCTGCTCCGGGGGCATCTCGGCAAGGGGAGTCATTCGCCCACCTCCGGGGCGGCGGCGCGCACGACGCGGTGCGCGCACAGGCAGACGGCTTCACGGTCCCCGGCACGGTTGGCGACCAGGAGAGCGGCCAGCAGTTCAGGCACGGGGGGAAGGGGGCGGCCGGACCGGCACGCCGCACGGATCGCGGCGTGCTCGGTCGGGCGCGGCACGTACACGTAGGGCTTCACGCCGCGCCCCCTTTGCCCTCGCGCGGGGGGTCGGAGTAGAAGCGCGTCGTACCAACGTCCCGGCCCCGGAAAAGACGGCGAGGGGCGGTGGGGTTGCGCGCATTCCACAGCTCGGCGCAGACCTTGTGTACGGGCTCGCTCTGGGTAGAGCGCATCGGCGTGCGACGTCCGCACAGGGTGCATGCCTGGTCGCCGCTGTGGTCGAAGTGCTCCGACAAGTGCCAGTCGAGGACGACCAGGGAGGGCACGGTCACGGCTTGGCCCCCCAGACGCGGTACCCCTCGGCCGGGTGCTCGTTGAGGCGGGCCCGCAGGTAGTCGGCGGACCAGCCGGGGTCCTCGCCACGCTGCAGCACGCCTTCCAGCGCGATCCACGCGTGCATGACGCGCTTGAGCAGGATGCGGTCATGGACTTCGCCGTCACCGACCCGGGCGGGCTTGGGGATGTCGAGGGCTTCCAGGACGGCCTCGAGGAGGACGCGTTCAGCGCTCACGGCTTGCCCCCGCCCCCGTCTCGCCCTCGACGACGACGAGGAACGCGTCCTCCCGCATCGACATCACGACGCGGGCCGGGATGCCCTCGGCCTGACGGGCCGCAGCGAACTCGTCGGCCGGCCACGAGCCGTGGGGGCCACCCGCCGGGGAGCGGTACAGGACGGTGCGCGGTCGGCGAACCAGCGTCGCCTTGTCGTGCGCGAGCCGGTCAGCGTCCGACAGGCCCGGCTGCGTCGGTGCGGGACGAACCTCGGATCGCATCGTCTCCATCACGACTCGCCTCCGTCCTGCAGGAGCTGGAGGCGCTCGATGAGCTGGTGCAGGGGGCCGACGGCGTAGGCGACGAGGGAGTCCGCCAAGTCGGCGAGCGCGAACGAGTCGTACTCGTGCAGCTCGTCGAACTCGACGGCCACCCGCACCGCACGGTCCGTCGGCGAGAACGGGCGCTGCGTCAGGTTCGCCACCGCCAGGCGGACCTCTCCGTGGCAGTGCGTCCCGACGATCAGGGGGTATTCCTCGCCCTCGTGGGAGATGTCCTCCCGGTACGCCTCTGCCGGGTGATCCCCCAGGCACCAGAACGGCTCATCGATCGTCACGGGGCCGTGGTCGCCGGTGTCCACCGTGACCGTGCCGTCCTCGTTCCGGGGCGTCTCGTGGCGCTCGTCGGCGAGGAACGCGGCCACCTGCGGAAAGTGCCGGTCGACGAAGGCGCGGGCCGCATCCTCCTCGGAGACCGGGCCGGGCGGGTACGCGCGGTCGACGGCCGCGGCGAGCGCGTCCATGACGGCCTGCTGCTCCGGCGGGAACACCCGCTGCCGGTCCCGCTCCATCTGCTGGTCGAGCTCGAAGAAGCCCTGCACGGACAGCCACGCCTCGACCTCGTGCCGCACCTCCGCGACACTCAGCGACTCCGGCACGCGCCCCGCGGCGATCTCCGCCCAGACAATCCCCAGGGCCGTCACCAGCTGCTCGCGGGACATCAGGTAGTCGACCCGCACGATCACGTCCGGGGTGTGCTCCTCGTCGCCATGCGGATCCGTCGGCCCGTACACGGGCAAGCGGCCGATCACGACTCGCCCCCGGCGCGGACCCGGCGCAGCGCCTCGTCCATGTCCGGGTCGCAGTCGGCCGCGACGGTCTGGTTGTGCAGGGCCGCGGCGCGGGCCAGCTGGCGCAGGCGCGAGAAGAAGGCGATGCCCTCATCGGCCAGCGTCTCGGCCATCTCCGGCGTGAGGTACGTGAGGTCGTCGGCCTCCAGCAGGATGTGCGCGCCGCGCACACGCGGGTCGCTGGACGCGGGATCCGATTGCACGACGGCCGAGAGGTAGAGCCCGAGCCGCCCCATGTTGAGGAACGACCGGGCGGTGCAGTCCACCGAGTCGGAGGAGTGCAGGAGGTCCTCGACGTGCCGAACGGGCTCGTCGATGTGGTCCAGGGTGCAGAAGCTGGTCGGGCAGTCGATGTACACGATCGCGCTGGTGTCGGGCGTGGCACCGATCATCGCCGGGACCAGTTCGTGCCCCGGAGTGGACGAGGGCAGACGGGATGCGGAGACGGCGCGGGCGCCAGCCTCAGTCACCGTGAACGGGACCGGCTGGTCGTCGGAGAGCTGCGGGGTGTGGTCGATGATCGTCACAGCGACACCGCCAGCTCTGCGGCGGGGATGCCGCGGTCGGCGAGGTACGCCGCGAAGGCGGCACGGGAGACACGGATCGTGCCCCGGCCCGTACCGACGCGGTACGAGGGAAGGCTCCCGCTCTTGATCTCGGCGTAGACGGTGGACGCGTCCACCCGGAGAGCGGCGGCGATGTCCTTCACGCGGAGCGGCTCGATGCGCTCCGGGGCCTGCGTCTGGGCAGGCGGGATAGGCTGAACGTGCATCTTGAGACTCCATCTCTCTGATGCCGGAGCCCCGGCAGGCGCGGTGTTGCACCACCGCGATCACCCCGCCGGGGCTCTCGTCTTGATCCCCCATAGGCGCGGGGGTGGCGTACATCTAGACTGTTCTAGAGTCCTCCGAGAGTCAAGGACTATTCTAAAGTACTCAAGAATTGGAGGGTCTGGATGTCCCCGAATCAGCGGCCGATGGCTCCGTATCGGCGCATCGCCGCCCAGATCATGGAGCGGATCGACCGGGGAGAACTTCGGCCCGGCGACCATGTCCCGTCTGTCAGCAAGATCAGGGACGCAGAAGGCGTTAGCACAGCAACAGCCGCTCGCGTCGCCGCAGTTCTGCGCGCCGAGGGTTACGCCGAATCCGTACCAGGTGTCGGCACGATCGTGATTGAACGTAAAGGGCTCATCGCGGGCGCCGACCGCTTGGGGCGCCTTCGGGCAGGCGGTGACGGCCTCGACAACGACACCGTCGAATTCCTCGGAGCGGGACTTGAGTCGGCGTCGCAGGAGGTTGCCGACGCTCTCGGACTCGACGAGGGGGCTCAGGTGGTCAGGCGTCGACGCCGCTACCTCGACACCCTCGGCGTCAAGACGGTCTCAACCACGTGGATCGAAGGGAGCATCGCCGAGCGGGCTCCAGAACTTCTGCGTCCCGAGAAGCTGCCGAAGATGACGTTCGGAGCCATCGAAGACGCAACGGGTCGACGCGCATCGAGGCAGCGCGACACCATCGCCATCCGTGAGGTGCCGGCCGACGTGGCCGAGCACCTGGGCGTCGAGCCGGGCACGAAGACCCTCGTCGTGGTGAACCACTACTGGGACCAGTACGGCGAGCCCAGCGAGTACGCCGTCGACTACCACGGGCCGGGGCGCGAGCTCCAGCGGGAGTACGACCGCGACTGAGTGGCCCGCTCGACCGGTCGCAGAACGCAGAAAGGCCCCGCACCCATGGACTGGGAGCGGGGCCTTTGTCGTGTCCGGACGTCTCACGGATATCTCACAGAGTCCGTGTGATGCGACGGTCTAGAAGCCTCTGACCTGGTCTTTCGTTGGTTTCTGCGGACTCTCCGGACTCTCTGGACGCCCAGTAAGCTAGGGGCATGGCCTACGAGATTCCGGTGACGCAAGCCCGCGCAGAGCTCGCCGACCTGATCAACCGCGTTGTCTACGGCAACGAGCGCGTGGTCGTCACGCGTCACGGCAAGCCGCTCGTGGCCCTTGTCTCCGCCGATGACCTGCGTCGACTCGACGAGCTCGAAGAGGCCGACGCGATCGGTGCCGTCGCCGAGGAGGCGATGATCAGCTCCGTCTCCTCGCTCGGCTCGTCGACGTCCGCCGCGGGTGGCGAGCGGCAGCGCTTCGGCATCGCGGCGGAGCACCGCGGGCCGAACGTGACCTAGTCCCGCGCCGAAGAGGGCGTCCATCCATAAGGGGCGTACACCCCTCGCGCACGTACATCCGCAAGGGGCGTACGCCCGCAAGGCATGGCAAAGGCCGTGTGCCCCCGTCCGCTACGGCGGGGGCACACGGCTGTCGGGTGGGGTGCGGCGTCAGCCGACCGGGGCGGCCTCGCGCACCCGGGGCGACGCCGTCACCGGGGGAGCGGTCCGGTCGCGCCGGGCCCCGACGAGTACGGCCCCGAGGCCCAGGAGCGCCCAGACGGCGAGGGTGATCGCGGGGCCCGTGGCCGCCGCCCCGTCGAAGAACGCGGTCGAGCGCAGGAGCGAGCCACCCGCTCCCGGCGGCAGCAACTGGCCGATCAGGCCGACCGGTTCGGGCAGCAGCTGCGGCGCCGACGTGACCCCCGAGAACGGATTGCCGAGCAGCACCATCAGGAGCGCGCCCACGCCGATGCCCGCAGGCCCGAGCAGCGCCGCGAGACCGGCCACGGCCCCGGCGACGGCCAGCGTCGACAGGCCGAGCACCCCGGCCTCCGCCCACCAGTTGCCCGTCAGGATGCCGAGCCAGCTGTCGGCGAGCGCGGCCGCGACGAGGCCGACGAGCGCCGCGGCGAGGACCAGCGTGCCCACCGCCCGCAGTCCGCGCAGCCCCCGCAGTGTCACCAGCGAGCCTGCCGCGACTCCCGCGATGGCCAGCGGCAGCACGCTCGACCCCAGGGCGGCCCCGCGCGGATCGGAGTCCGGGGCGGGCACCACGTCGACCGTCGTGACCCGCGCGCCGTCCGGGGCGCCCGCCGTCGCCGCCTGCTGGAGGAGTTGGGCGACGACCGGGCTCGCGGCCGAGGCCGTCAGGAGCTTGGGGCCCTGGCCGGTGGCGACGACCGCCCCGTACACGGTCCGGTCCTCAATGGCGGCGCGGGCCGCCGCCTCGTCCGCGTACCGATGGAGCTCGAACGCACCCTCCCGCTGCTGAAGTTGCTTCTGCAACGAGGCTGTGGCGTGGGCGGGGCCCGCCACGCCGAGCGGCAGGTCGCGCGGGGCGTTCCTGGCCGCGGGCCAGGCGAAGGCCCACAGCGCAAGGGTCACGATGAAGGGAACCAGCAGGGCGACCGTCAGCATGCGGCGGGCCTGCTGGGGCGCGGCAGGGGACGGCGTGGGCATGGAGTTCTCCAGAGCGAAGAGGATTGAGGGGCGGGATCTAAAAAGAAGGATCGTTCGTTTTGGCTGTGCTCCCACTGTGGGGCGGGGCGTGTCGGTTGTCAAGAATGAATGTTCGTTTTACTTTGGGGTCATGGCTCGCGTATCCCAGGAACACCTCGACGCCCGTCGCCGCCAGATCCTCGACGGGGCCGCGCTCTGCTTCGCCCGGAACGGCTTCCACGCCACGTCGATGCAGGACGTGCTGAAGGAGGTGGGCCTGTCGGCGGGCGCCGTCTACCGCTACTTCAGCGGCAAGGACGAGTTGATCCACGCCATCGTCTCCGAGGTGCTGCGGGAGATCAGGGAAGTCTTCGAGTCCGCGGCCCGGCAGACACCGCCCCCGCCGCCGGACATCCTGGTCGGCCGCGCGCTCGGCCAGGTCCTCGACCTCAAGCCGGGGCTCGTCGAGCACGACCGGCCGTACTTCCCGCGACTCCTCGTGCAGGTCTGGACGGAGACGCTGCGCGACGAAGAGCTGCGCGCCCTCATCCAGGGCGGGTACGACGCGGTGCGGGCGGCCTGGGTCCGGATCGTCGAGGGCTATCAGGCCGCGGGCATGATGCGCGCCGACGTGCCGGCGGACCGCGTCGCGCGCACGATGATCGCCATGGCGCAGGGATTCGCGGCCCAGGTCGCCCTGTTCGACGGGGTGCCGGTGGACGCGCTGGCGGACGGGGTGCGTGGCCTGATGAGTATGGGTGAGCCCAGCTGACGGTCATGGCCGGGTCAAGGGCTGGTTAACCTCGCTGAAACTCCGTCCAACTAGCCTGCCGTGCCACGCCACCTGGGGATCTCGTACGCCAAGGTGTACCTCGGCGCGCCATTCGCTGCGCGCTACATCTTTTCCCGTCGCGGTGGCCGCGGCAGCCGGACCCCGCACGGTTCGGAGCAAGGACGATGAGGTGGGGACGTGCGACTGACACCGCACGAGCAGGAGAGACTGCTCATCCATGTGGCTGCCGACGTGGCCGAGAAGCGCCGGGCGCGCGGCCTCAGGCTCAACCATCCCGAGGCGATCGCGCTCATCACGTCGCACATCCTCGAAGGCGCCCGCGACGGCCGCAGTGTCGCCGATCTGATGACGTCGGGCCGCAAGGTGTTGACGCGCGACGACGTCATGGAGGGCATCCCCGAGATGATCCACGACGTGCAGGTCGAGGCGACGTTCCCGGACGGCACGAAGCTCGTCACCGTCCACGACCCGATCGTCTGACGGGGGTACGGGACGTATGCAATCCGCAGACAGCACAAGCGCGAGCTTCGGCGCGGACATCGAGGGCCCCGGCCTCGTCCCCGGCGAGATCCTCTTCGCGGACGGACCCATCGCCTTCAACGAGGGCCGCCCCACCACCCGCCTCACCGTCCTCAACGCCGCCGACCGCCCCGTACAGGTCGGCTCGCACTACCACTTCGCCGAGGCCAACCCCGGCCTGGAGTTCGACCGTTCCGCCGCGTACGGCCGACGCCTGAACATCGCCGCGGGCACCGCCGTGCGCTTCGAGCCGGGCATCCCCGTCGACGTCACGCTGGTTCCCCTCGCGGGCGCGCGCGTCGTGCCGGGCCTGCGCGGCGAGACCGGAGGTGCCCTCGATGGCTGAGCTGTCGCGCGCCGCGTACGCCGACCTGTTCGGCCCGACGACCGGCGACCGGATCCGGCTCGCCGACACCGGGCTGCTCGTGGAGATCGAGGAGGACCGCTCCGGCGGCCCCGGACGCTCCGGCGACGAGGCGGTGTTCGGCGGCGGCAAGGTCATTCGCGAGTCCATGGGCCAGTCCCGTACGACCCGCGCCGAAGGAGCCCCCGACACCGTCGTCACCGGCGCCGTGATCATCGACCACTGGGGTGTGATCAAGGCCGACGTGGGCATCCGCGACGGCCGGATCACCGGCATCGGCAAGGCCGGGAACCCGGACACGATGGACGGCGTGCACCCCGATCTCGTCATCGGGCCCGAGACCGAGATCCTGGCCGGCAACGGCAGGATCCTCACCGCGGGCGGCATCGACACGCACATCCACTTCATCTCGCCCACCATCGTCGACGAGGCCCTGGCCTCCGGCGTCACCACGCTCATCGGCGGCGGCACCGGCCCCGCCGAGGGCAGCAAGGCCACCACCATCACCCCCGGCTCCTGGCACCTGGCCCGGATGTTCGCCGCCCTGGAGAACGCCCCCGTCAACATCGGCTTCCTGGGCAAGGGCAACACCACGTCCGCCGAGTCGATGCACGCCCAACTCCGCGCGGGCGCCGTCAGCTTCAAGATCCACGAGGACTGGGGCGCGACGCCCGCGGTGATCGACGCCTGCCTGAACGTGTGCGAGGACACGGGTGCCCAACTCGCCGTCCACACGGACACGCTCAACGAGGCGGGCTTCGTGGACGCCACCTTCGCGGCCGTCGCCGGACGCACGCTGCACGCCTTCCACGTGGAGGGCGCGGGCGGCGGCCACGCGCCGGACATGATCACGGCGGTCTCGCTGCCCAACATGCTGCCGAGCTCCACCAACCCGACGCGGCCGCACACCGTCAACACCGTCGAGGAGCACCTCGACATGCTGATGGTCTGCCACCACCTCAACCCGGCCGTGCCGGAGGACCTGGCCTTCGCCGAGTCCCGCATCCGCCCGACCACCATCGGCGCGGAGGACATCCTCCACGACCTCGGCGCCATCTCCATCATGTCCTCCGACTCCCAGGCCATGGGCCGCGTCGGCGAGGTCGTCCTGCGCACCTGGCAGACGGCACACGTGATGAAGCGGCGGCGCGGACCGCTCCCCGGGGACACCCGGGCCGACAACCACCGGGCCCGGCGGTACGTCGCCAAGTACACGATCAACGCGGCCATCGCGCAGGGCATCGAGCGGGAGGTCGGCTCGGTCGAAAGCGGCAAGCTGGCCGATCTGGTCCTGTGGGAACCGGCGTTCTTCGGCGTCAAGCCCGAAGTGGTCCTGAAGGGCGGGCAGATCGCGTACGCGCAGATGGGCGACGCCAACGCCTCCATCCCGACCCCGCAGCCGGTCCTTCCGCGCCCGATGTTCGGCGGCCACGGCAGGGCGCCCGCCCGCAACTCCCTCACCTTCGTCACGCAGTCCGCACTGGACGACGACCTGCCCGAACGCCTCGCCCTGGAGCGGCAGTTCGTGCCGATCGCCTCCACCAGGGGCCGGACGAAGGCCGACATGCGCGAGAACGACGCCCTGCCGCGGGTCGAAGTCGCCCCCGACAGCTTCGCCGTACGCATCGACGGCGAACTCGTCGAACCCGCACCCGCCGCCGAACTGCCGCTGGCCCAGCGGTACTTCCTCTTCTGAGGCGGTGACCGGACATGTCACGGGCCGCACTCCTGGTCCTGGCCGACGGCCGCTTCCCCGCCGGGGGCCACGCGCACTCCGGCGGGGCCGAGGCGGCCGTGAAGGCGGGGCGGATCACCGGGGCGGGATCCTTGGAGGACTTCTGCCGGGGCCGCCTGCACACCACCGGCGCGGTGTCGGCCGCCCTCGCCGCCGCGGCGGCCCTCGGCATCGACATCCAGACCCTGGACGAGGCGGCGGACGCCCGCACCCCGTCCGCGGCGCTGCGCACCACCGCCCGCAGACTCGGTCGGCAACTGCTGCGCGCCGCCCGGGTCGCCTGGCCCGCCCCCGAACTCGACGCCCTCGCCCGCGCCTTCCCCAAGGGCGCCCACCAGCCGGTCGT
Source organism: Streptomyces sp. NPDC127108 (assembly GCF_042677545.1). Taxonomy (NCBI): domain Bacteria; kingdom Bacillati; phylum Actinomycetota; class Actinomycetes; order Kitasatosporales; family Streptomycetaceae; genus Streptomyces; species Streptomyces sp. NPDC127108. Next base: position 104,379 of record NZ_JBHXTE010000032.1, read on the forward strand.
CCTAGGCGTGACCGCCCGGGCGGCCGGCCTCGACGGACGGGACGCCGCGTACTGCTCCGCGTACGAGAGCGTCAGCGGCCCCGCCACCGCCGTCGTCAGGCTCCTGAGCCTCGACCCGTTCGACGCCACGGCCGTGCTGGCCCGGCTCGCACCGGAGGTGGACGCCGTGGCGACATCGGCGGAGGGGGCTGCTCGGCGGGCGGTGCGGGAGGGGGCGGACGTACTGCCTGCCGCGTCGGCGCCGTTGCTGGAGGTGGGGGCGGAGGGGCATGCGGGGTGGGGGGTGCGGTTGTTCGCGTCGTAGCCGCACCACACCTCGGCCCCTTCTCAGCCCGTCCGGCGTTTGAGGACGAGGCGCGGAGCGCCGATCCGGCGGGGGCCCGTCCCACCCGAAGGGGACACGCACGAGAGCTGGGGTCCAGGGGGCGCAGCGCCCCTGGCTACGGGAACGGGCGGGACCGGGGAGCCCCGCGCAGCGCCACCCCCTCCACCCACACTCACCCCTACACCCACCGACTCACCCAAGGAGCGAAGCGACATGCACCTCGACCACACCCACGACGAATCCAAGGCGATCAGCGCGGACGCGCACCGCCCCGACGGCACCCGCCGAGCCCTCCGCATCGGCCTCGGCGGACCCGTGGGCTCAGGCAAGACGGCCACAGTCGCAGCCCTCTGCCACACCCTCCGCGACGAACTCTCCCTCGCCGTCGTGACGAACGACATCTACACGCGAGAGGACGCGGAGTTTCTCCTCCGGGAAGCAGTCCTTCCCCCGGAACGCATCACAGCCGTGGAGACGGGCGCCTGCCCCCACACCGCGATCCGCGACGACATCTCCGCGAACCTGGAGGCGGTGGAGGACCTGGAGGACGAGGTCGGCCCCCTGGACCTGATCCTGGTGGAGTCCGGCGGCGACAACTTGACCGCGACGTTCTCGCGAGGCCTGGTGGACGCCCAGATCTTCGTGATCGACGTGGCGGGAGGCGACGACATCCCGCGCAAGGGCGGCCCCGGCGTGACGACGGCCGACCTGCTCGTGGTGAACAAGACGGACCTGGCCCCGCACGTGGGCTCGGACCTGGCCCGCATGGCGGCCGACGCGAAGGCGCAGCGCGCGGAACTGCCGGTGGTGTTCCAGTCGCTGCGGTCCGAGGAGCACGTGGCCGAGGTCGCACGCTGGGTACGCGAGCAGCACGCGCAGTGGACGGCAGCGCCAACCAAGTGACCCACCCACCGCTCCTCCGCGACGACACCGAGCTCAAGCCGTCGAGCCCCGCCGGGGTGAGGGCAAGCGCCCGCATCACCGCGCGCAGGGACGCCCACGGCCGCACGGTCCTGCCCCTGCTCCACGGCGAGGCCCCCCTGGCGCTGCGCCGCACCCGCGCCACGGGGCCCGAGGCCCACGTCACGCTGGTAGGGGCGATGAGCGGCCCCTTGGGCGGCGACCGGCTCACGGTGGAGGCGGAGGTCGAGGAGGGCGCGAGCCTGAACGTCGGATCGGCCGCGGCGACGATCGCCCTGCCGGGGCAGGACGGCGCCCCGGCGCACTACGACGTGCGCCTCACGGTCGCCGACGGGGCGGAACTGCGCTGGCTGCCGGAACAGCTGATCTCGGTGAAGGGCAGCGAACTGCGCGTCACGACCCGCGCGGACATCGCCGCGGGCGGTCGCCTGATCCTGCGCGAGGAACAAGTACTGGGCCGCACGGCCGAGACCCCGGGCCTCCTCCGCACCAGACTCACCGTGCACCACGCCGGCCGCCCCCTCCTCGACCAGGAACTGTCCTGCGGCCCCGGAGCCCCGGGGGGCTGGGACGGCCCGGCAGTCCTGGCGGGCCACCGCGCAGTGGGCCAACTGATCGTCGTAGACCCAGATTTCACCCACACCCCACCACTCCCCACCCCCCTGGGCGACTCAGCAGCCCTGACCCCCCTGGCAGGCCCAGGCACCCTGGTCACAGCCCTGGCCCCCGACGCCCTGCAACTGCGCCGGATCCTCGACGATGCCCTGACCCGCCTGACTACTGTGGCCAGGTGAGGACGCAGGGCGACGGCGCAGGGCGCGGGCGCAGGACGAGGGAGAGACCCGGATGAAGACCACCGGGACGTCTGCAGGGGCACGATGGACAGCCGGACAATGGCAGCGCGAGCACTCGCAGAGCTTGGGGGAGTGGCGTCGATCCGACGCCAGTCTCACGATGCCGCATCTCACCACGCTGTGCCGAGCCGTGAATGAAACGTCGAGGCAGCTGTCGAGCAGCCCGCAGTCTCTCGGAGCCAAGCTGCCCCCGACCCGAAATTGCTGCAACGACCTGCGCTTCCGGGACTTGGACGAGGCCGCCGCGTACACGGTGCAGCACGTCACCGACCGATACGGCAGGGTGACCCAGGTCCTGGAGCGCTTGTTCGCCGCCGGGCATCTCCCCCTCCGCCTCCGCCAGATGTCGGTCCTCGAGATCGGAGCGGGCCCCGCTCCAGGCCTGTACGCCGCCCGAGACTTCTACGCGGATGTGGGCCTGTGGGCCGAGACAACGGACCACCAGGTCCCATTCCGGCCCGTGACGCGCACGCATGGATTGGACAGGGGCGAGGCGTGGGGGCACTTCTTGCACTCGCTCTCAGAGCGCCTGATCACCCTGAGGTCAGAAATCCCCACCTCTCCCGGAGCGTTGCCTTTTCGCACCGAGTACAGCAATCTTGATGACTTCTCAGTCGCCCGTGAGCACGTGAGAGCACTCGACCACGCGGCAGAACTCATCTCCATGGAGTTCGAACGCGTCGGCGAACCCATCACGGACGGAACCGCTCGACGATTCGCCGAAGAAGACGGCGTAGCCAGGCCCAGCGCGTACGACCTGGTGATCGCGAGCAACTTCCTGACAGCGGAGGACAGCGTCGGAAGGTTCGAGAGAGAGCTTCGGCGACTGGCGTCCAGCCTCACTCCCGGTGGACTGCTCATCGTGATGGGCGCAGCTTCTGGAAACAAGTACAGCCGCATCTGGGCGGCGCTACGGACCCTGATGCGCGGCACCGGACTCACCGAGATCAAGGGCTTCGAAGAGCCCATCACCGCGAACTCGAATCCGGAGTGGGCGAAGGCGATCCGCCGCCAGCGCCAGGAGATCCTGGACGAACTCCGTGACATCGACGCCCTCCCGACAGAAGTCACCGGACTTCGAGAGACGGACGGATTCCCACCATTCCGGGCACTCATCTGGAAGAACCAACGGGCGGTGGGCCGCTGAGCCCAAGGAGACGAGCTGCTGTGCCTAGGACCGTACAGCCGCGATGAGCGTCCCGACGCCCGCGAGCAGCGAACCGAAGCCGACCATGAGCGTCGCCAGCATCCTCGCCTTCCGGCCTTGCCCGTCACTGCTCTCGCACTCGGCAGGGTCAGCGGAATGCTCCATGTCGTACCTCCTGGATGAGCCCGCCCGGGCACGCGTCCATGAGCCCCGTCCGGCTCTGGCGAGAGATTGCCGACGGGGCTTTTCTGCTGCTTGGGACGCTATGGCGTGCCGACGGTGGGCAGCAACACAATCCGCAGGACTCAGAAGATGTGTCGGCAATGAAACGCTCCGCTGCCAAGGGCGCACGAGGACAACCGCCCCACCAGCCGCCCTTCGGCGGCGGGCAGCAGGGCACTACGACCCTGTGCGTAAGCCCTCGTGCCGACTGGGACGACGGGACCGCGAGACACCCGTGCACCCATGCCGAAGGCCTGTCCCGCCCAAGGACCGGCCCCCCGTCCTGCCCTGGCCGCTCACCGGTACAAACCAATCCGTTTATCGGATTGCTAACTTGATCCACATCGTGGTCACTTGACTCTCTCTGCACCTACTGCGGGCGCAGGGCCGCCGCGTTCGCGAAAGTCCGCATGCGTACGCGGCAAGACGCCTAGGCTGGCCCCCAGTTTGGCTCCCTGTGGCGCCCGGACTTGGGTGGTGACGTAGGACCGGTCGCGGAAGTGTTCGTCCGGGAGGTTAGCGAAGATGGCGAAGCGTAGACGGGCTCAGCCTCGAGACTCACGGGGCAGATACGCGCGCGTACCAGGTCCACCCATCTGGTTCGTCCCCAGTTTCGTCATCCTGGTCCTTGTCGTCATCAATCTGCGCTGATGGCTGGAGCCTGGGATGGTGTGCCGCGCGAAATGGGTCCCGTGAGGCAACGGTGCCTCAGCTTGGGAAGCTTGGGCTTTTTGGCAGCTGCTGCTGAGCTGACCTGCGGCGGGGCAGTGACGGGGTCCTGCCCCTACCTGTGGCCAATCCCCGCTGTTCCCTGGTATTCCCCGTAGGATCTGGCACGCGAATGGCACGACCCGTTCGCCTCGAAGAACGCTTGGGCAGAAGCTTGGTCTTGGGTCTGGACCTCAGCCGAGGACAGCCAGCCACGACGGCGGGTGCGCCGACCGACCAGGCGTGCGTGTGTCTCGCTGCACCCCCACCGGTCATAGCCATGCTGCCGATTTCGTTGACCAGGGCAAGTTGCGACGGCAGACGCGCGGCAGTGTGGCTTTCCGCGATGACCTCTTGGTCCCGAATCAACTTAGGTCGGGGCTCCGCCTTGCGCCGGGCCCACCTTCCAACTGCACTGTCGGTTCGCAGACATCGGCGCTTGCTCACGGTCTGGAGGTACGCTGCATCGGCGTTCGAGCGCCTTGGCTTGGTCAACAGTTTGTGCATCCCGAACTTTGACACAGCGTCTGTCCGCGAAACACGCCCTCGCGCAGGATCGCTGCTCTAGCCTCGTAGGAAACCATCCACAGCAGCGAGGGGGAACCATGGCGGATCCGATCACGAGCAGCGTTGTTTCTGCAGCAGGTTCAGCGGCTGGGCGCGTCATGGGACCGATGCTCCTTGGAGGGGCGCGCTCACGCTTGGAACGGCGCGCCATTAAGAAGCGTGCTTCTCACGCCGAATTCCATGGTGCGGATGAGGTCGATGCGGCCTTGGTCGACATCTCTGCTGCCGATCGAGAAAAGATTCTAAGCTTCACACAGTCGGCCGAGTTTGAAAATATGTGCTTTGAAGTCGCAATCGCAGGTTGCATGCCCGGGGACCCTGATAATCACCTCACTGTACTAAAGGAGACATTTGAGATCTCGCTCCGGAGATATGCAGGAATGGAAGACGCAAATATTCGGCTAGTTGCGGGTGCCCTCTTTGCGGAAATCGTTGCGATCTCATGGAGGGAGGTAAAACGCCACCAAGCAGAAAGCGGGATCGGTAAGCGGGCTTTTACGCCTGAAATTATCTCCTCGTATGTCGCGTCAGCATCTAGAAACGCTGAGCTTCATCGCAGACTTACGAACCTAGCAGCCGTTGACCACTTTTCAGGTCAGCTGTCTCGGCAGTGCACAAAAATACACGGTCGGATTAGGCCAGCGCAGACTGAGTCAGGAGCACGTGTCCCCTTTGAAAGTCTCTACGTTGAGCCTAAATTGACCACTGGAGACAAGCGGCATGGGCGAGAAGATTCTTTTAATGTGAGAGAACTGCTCAAGCAAGTTACTAGACTCGTAGTTCTTGGAGACCCTGGAGGAGGAAAAACTACGCTGGCACTCAAGCTTGCGCTGGATGTTGCTCGCGGGTTGGGGACGGTGCCGGCGCTGCAGACACCTTTGCGAGTGGTGCTGCGCGACTACGCTGGTCATTACAAAGCAAAGCAAGAGTCCATTATTGAATTCTTGGAAAAGCAGTCTAAAGCGGATTATTCTACGCCAGCCCCCGAGGGGGCAATCGAGTATCTCCTGTTGAATGGTAGAGCAGTAGTAATCTTCGATGGCCTGGATGAGCTAACGGATACGAGCCTGCGAACAGCCGTCGTTGATATGGTGGAAGCCTTTTCCCACGCTTATCCCACAACGCCCATCCTGGTTACCTCTCGCCGAGTGGGTTATGAGATGGCTCCGCTGGATGAGACGCTATTCACCGTGTCACACCTCTCTCCTTTCGATAGCAATCAGCAGGAGGAGTATGTAAATAAGTGGTTCTCCCATGTGCGTAGATCTTCTGGAGAAGGAGATATGACTGGGAGGTTCCTCGTTGAGGCGTCGCACGCGTCAGATCTCACTTCGAATCCGCTTATGCTTGGGCTTATGTGCGCACTATATAGAGGTGAGGGGTACATTCCTCGAAACCGCCCTGACCTCTACAGGCGGTGCTCAGAGTTTCTCTTCGAGCGATGGGACGCGTCGCGAGGAATTACAACACCTAAACCCTTTGAGCGCGGAATTCAGTTCGCTATGTTCAGTTTGGCTCTGAGTATGCTGCGCAACTTGGACGGCGGAGGAGGGATGACGGAGCGTGAGCTAATTCGTTACACTTCCGATTATTTGCTAGGGCAGCAATATGAGGATCGTGACATTTCCGATGCTGCAGCGGAAGCATTTGTTAAATATTGCCGGGGGCGCGCTTGGGTTCTCACGGATGTTGGCACGAATCCGTGTGGAGAGCGGATTTACTCATTTACGCATCGGACTTTTCTTGAATATTTTTCCGCTAGGCAGCTAGTTCGGGATAGCGGGGATTCGGTTTCCCTGTACAGGGAACTGCGCAGTCACCTCGTCAACGAGTCTTGGGATGTGACTGCCCAGCTAGCAGTTCAGTTCTTGGATGAGCGACTCGGCGATGCTGCGAATGACTTTGTTATTCTGGCACTGCAAGACGCAAATGATGTAAGTGATTTCAAGCAGAAGGCAGCGCTGATTTCATTCTGTGCGCGACTTCTGGAGTTTATGGTGCTGCGCCCAACGGTTGTCCGTCAAGTTGTTCGAGCGTTGCAACAAATGAGCGGAGAACTGGAAGTTGGCGCCAAGAACCCAAGGCGCAACTTGGTGTCAATTAGTTCGGGCTGGTCCGGTGTAAGTATGTGTGCGCCAGAGTCAAGGTCTGTGATCGTTGACGAACTGCTGGGTCGTGATCGTCGTGATAGGTTCGAATTTGACGAACTGCAGTTCGCGATCACAATGGCTCAATCGGTACCACGGCATGCAAGCGTAGAAACTAGAAAATTCTGGAAGGAGCAAGATAAGGAAAACGCTCGTGAGGTACTTCTCGATGATCTGACGCAGGCGAATCCCCGAGCCGCCGCGCTAGCTGTCCTCTATGGATTGCTCGACGCGGTCCGGGGTGTGGAAATGCATGGCCCCTCCGTGATGACGGCATACAGTGTATTTCCGCGTTTGGCGCAGCGCACCTCTGCGCACAATGTAATTTCTGAGCTCGCATACCCGAGATTGGTAACCCCAGAAGAAGCTGACCGCATCGCGGGGGAGGTGCTGAACGTCTTGTTGTCCGCGCCTACTCCGTGGATGGCGGAACCGCAGAAGTTCCTCATTTACTATACTTCCCTGTCGGAGTGGCCGAACCTCGCTGCTTGTGCAGTACTAAGTTGGATGCTCGGGGTGGAGATGGATGCGGACGAACCGATGGGTCCGGAGGGCGGCAGTGAAGAAGAGTCGGAATTCGACGGTATCGGTGCCCACAAATTCCTCATCTGTCTTGCTCGTGTACGCCAAAGGAAAGTCCCGGAATCCAGCCTGGAGGACTATCGGACACTCGTTGGATCAGAGTTCTTCGATTTTGCTTCTAAGTGGGCAAGGGGGGAGCTATCAATGTCCCATCCCGACTCGGATTGATCATGGCCCCGTAAGGTGACAGAGCGTCGGGGAGCGTGTTACCTGCCCGGCAAGCGCGACATACCCCTTCTCCGGCACCCAGGTGGCTGATTGCTGTGCGCGCGGTTCGGGCGTCGGCCGGGCTGGAGCGGGGCGGAGACAGGAGCGCAGGCCCGGCCGGAGTCCGAACCGCGCAGGGAGCGGAGCGAGCCGCCTTGAACCAGCAGAGAAGGTTGTAACCCGGGCAGTCGGGTGAGGCTTCCGCGGAGAGCTCAGGCGTAGCCCTTCCTCATCCGTGGAGCGACCATGGGACCCTGAGTATCGAGCGAGGCGTCGACATGAAGGGGAGCTGAAGTGACGGAGGCTAGTCCGCGCGGGACCTACCTGGTCATTTCGGAAGCTCTTCAGAAGTGGATCAGTGCTGAGGAGTCTGCCGAAGCGCTGCCTTCCGAGGCCGACTTGATGCGCGAGTACGGGGTCGCCCGCAACACGATCCGGCGGGCGCTGAAGGTGCTCGAGGCCAAGGGTGTTCTGGAGTCGGCCCCCGGCATCGGGTGGCACATCGTGCGGGATGGTGATCGTCGCTCCCTGGTCGAGCGGATGGTCGATCTGATCGCGGAGGACTCGCTTTCGGTCGGCGATACGTACCCGTCCGAGTCGAAACTGTGCGCGCGGTTCGGGGTGTCCCGGACGGCTGTGCGTCGCGTCCTGGCGCAGATGGAGGGGAACGGCTTGCTCGCGACAGTGCATGGCAAGGGGCGTACGGTGCGTGTTCTGCCGACCCCCATGGCCCGGCCGTAGCCTTGGGCACCATGGGACTGACTGAGTGGGCGTATTCGCTGTCCGAATCGTTGCTGTCCGAACCGCTCCCACGCCGGTGGGCGCACTCTTTGGGGGTGGCAGAGCGTGCTCGCTCCTTGAGGCCGGCCTTGGGAGGCGACGCAGAACTCTTGGAGGCCGCCGCGGTCCTGCACGACATCGGCTATGCGCCGGCCATCGCGGTCACCGGCTTCCATCCGCTGGACGGCGCGCGGTTCCTTCGGGACGAGGAGGAGGCCGACGATCGGATCGTCCGTCTCGTCGCCCATCATTCGTGCGCGCTCCTGGAAGCTGAGGAGCGGGGACTGCGGCAGGACCTTGAGGGCGAGTTCGAGCTGGAGAGTCCGGGACTCGTCGACGCCCTGATTTACTGCGACATGACGACGACACCGGATGGAACTCAGACCACGCCAACTGAGCGGCTTGAAGAGATCGTGAACCGGTACGGACCGGCCACGATCGTCGGGCGGTTCATCCAGCGCGCGGCGCCAGAGATTCATGCAGCCGCACGGCGAGTCGAGAGCCGATTGGCGCAAGTCTCCGTCACGGATCAGCCGATGTAAGGTTCTCGCCGCGATTCGTCAAGGCCGTGCCGGATGCGCAGCAACATCGATGGGTGGATATCCAATCTCTCAAGGTCCGCTGGGTCGATCCAGCGGACTTCCTTCGATTCGCTGCTCGTGCGAACTGAACCTCCAATGGCGTGGGCACGGAAGCAGATTGAGAACTGCTGTCGTACCTCTCCATCGTCGTACGCCATCACGTGCTCAGGGTCGGTGTAGAGGCCGACGACGTTGTCCACCTCGACCTCGATTCCGGTCTCTTCCATGACCTCTCGTACGACGGTGTGGCCGATGCTCTCGCCGATGTCGTGGCCGCCTCCAGGAAGCGCCCACAGGTCGTTGTCGGTCTTGTGAATGAGCAACAGGCGACCCGAGCCGTCCTGGACAATCGCTGTGACCGAGGGGACCACCGAATTGGCTTTCGGTGCGTTCGGGTTCCGGAAGTAGTCGATACGGCTCATAGGCCAGTGCCATCCCAATCAGTAGGTGAAGTGATCGGCCGGGCTGATTCCCAGACCTTCTCCACGCTGTCAGCGTAGGCGTCGAAGAGTTCGCCGCCGGGTACGCGTCGCAGATGTAGCACGGGGGCCATGTAGGCGCCGACACCGTAGAGATGGCCATTCGCCAACATCTCGTCGTCAGCCCGGTAGATCGAGTTGTAGAGCGTGGTGCCGTGCAGACGGAACTCGACCCCTGAAAGGCCAAACAGTGGGCCATAGTTGATGAGTGCGTTTCGGATCTTGCTCGCCATCGCTATGCCGATCCCCTCGTCCTCCCCGCGAACGGCTACGGCCTGTGATGTCGGATCTCCCAGGATGAACCGGATGGGTACCCCGTCAGCCGACTTCTCCTTCACGATGCGCTGGAACGTTGCGTCCTCAGTTAGCCAGAACCCGGAGTAGACGAGCACATCGAACTGTCGCCTCGCCTTGGAGTAGAGGTCTGTCCAAAGCGTGTGCATCACGACGGATCGGTGCGGATAGAGCCTGACTAGCTCTGCGTTGCCAGAAGCCGTCACCTCGGCTGAGGTCCGTTCGTCGGGCCACAGGTACGACACTTCGCACTTCAGTAGCGAGGCAGTCGCGTACTGGAAGCGTCGGTACGGCTTGCGCTCAGGGTCGTTGATCCAGCGTTCCACTGTCTTGGGTGCCACCCCCAGCCGTTCGGCGACCTCATCGAGGGTCAGGCCCAAGTCCACGATCGCGCCGCGCAGTCGTTCGTTCGCCACGCCAACCTCCGTCTTGTCAGGACGACTTGGTACGACTTCACGCTAGCGATGAACGACTTGAGTCGTACAGGCGCGAAGTCGTATGTCGTCTGCGCCAGCGAGAGCCTTTGGTGCATCGAGCGGGAGCGGCTCGCCCAACTCCACTGAGCCGAGGGGCTTGACGGGGTCAGCCTCTCTCTGCACGATGAGGAACAGGTACTACATGTACCTCATGTTGGTTCGGGCCAACAAACCCGAGTGATCGAGCAGTGCCCGGATGCAAGGCTCGGATTCCGCACTGCGAAGAACTCAACAGCGTGCCGACTCAGCCGTCTGGACACGGACGGTCGATGAGTGCGGGTCACCATTCCGACTATCCGTGTCGGACCGGGTGACCTGCCCGGATCCGCCTTTCGGGTGGTGACTGGCATTGCGTGATCTGACTGCGCAGAACCTTCCGCGGGTCTCGTACGAGCCCGTGCTGAGCACCAGTGCTCACGGTCCCCGACACCGGCGCCGACAGCGGCGTCTTGTGCCGGGTGTCCGTGGCTGCTCGTGCAGTTCGACGAGAGGTCATTTCTCCAACGGCGGGCGCCCCCGGAGCGGCTACTCCGGGGGCGCTGTTGGGGCCGTTCCTGTCTGAGAGGAGTACGACCCATGAGGTGCATCGTTGCTGGTCATGTCGCTGTTACGGCAGCGGAGTTCGTGGAGTTGGCGTTGGGCTTCGCTGAGCGTGCGGCGGGGTTCGACACGGAGTTGTTCACCGGTGAGTTCGGGGAGTCGGGGGAGGAGCGGGCGGCGCGGCTGGCGGTGGCCCGCGAGGTCCTCGCGGAGCTGCGGGAGGTTGACCCGCTGGCCGCGGCTTACGCCCGGGCCCTGCTGAAGGCGAGCGACTTGCCCAAGCAGGCGCCGCGAGCCCGGCGGACGCGCCGTAAGGCGTCGGCGCAGCGCGCGGGCCACTGCGCGGTGCAGGGTGTGGCGGTGGCCGCATGAGGACTGATCTGGCGATGGAGGAGCTGACGGTGTCGCTGCGTGCGTTGCGTGCGGTGGCTGCCGATTTCCCCGCCCTCCCGGCCCCGTCGGTGCACGTCTCGCCGATCTTCCCGAACCGGCTGGAGCTGTCCCTGCACGACGACTTGAGGGCGTTCGAGCCGTGGCGGCTCGCGCTTGGCATCGCCTGTGAGGACGTGCGGCTGGGCACGCAGAGCGGGGGCCGCACCTGGGTGTTGGAGGCAGGCGCGGACTTCGCGGGTGCGTCGGTCTGGCTGACCGCGTTCAGCGCTGTTCCCAAGGGCGGCGGCGATGCTTGAGTCCCTGTCGCCCGCGCAGATCCAGTCCGCGGAGCGCACCCTCGCCACCGGCACCTGGGCCATCACCGGCGGGGCGGTGCTGTACTCCGTGCTGACGGTGACGCCGCTGGTGGAGCGGGTCACGCCTGCCGAGTGGCAGTGGACGGCCCCGATCCTCCCGCTCGTGGTCGACGCGGCCGTGGTCATCGTTGTCCGTCTGGACGCGGTCGTGGCCCGTCTCGGTGGCAGCGGCGGGCCGTGGCCGGCGGTGCTGCGGTGGATGACCGGGCTGATGACGCTGCTCCTCAACATCGGTGACAGCGCCCTGAAGCAGGATCTGGTCGGGGTGGCCGTGCATGCGGTCGCTCCTCTGCTGCTGATCGTCACGGCGGAGGCCGGGCTTGCCTACCGGCGCGCGATCGGCCGCGCCCTTGAACACATCGAGCGTTCACGAGCCGAGGAACAAGCCGCCCGTGAACAGCAGGCGCGGGCCGTGCGTGAACGCGAGCAGCGGGCGCGTGAACACGCTGAACAGGCCGCCCGTGAACTCGCTGAACGTGTCGAGCGGGAGCGGTTCGAGCGCGAGCAGAACCAGCGCCGCGAAGAGCGTGAGCACGCAGCCCAGATGGAGCGTGAACGCCTTGCCAGCGAGGCGGACATGCGCCGTGAGCAGCGCGAACACGACGACCGCGTACGGCGTGAGCAGCAGGAGCGCGAGGACGCGCGACGCCGTGAACAGCAGGAACAGGCGGAGCGTTCACGCCGTGAGCAGACAGCCGCCCACGAGCGTCAGCGCACCCTGCCGGGCATGCCCGCTCCGCACCCCGTGAACACCCCGGCCCGCCCCGTGAACACCGCAGTGAGCGGCGTGAACAACGCGGCGGGCGTGTTCATGAAGATGTCGGAGAGCGAGGCGCGCGCCTACGTCAGCTCGTTCCGTGAGGGTGAGCGCACGGTGCGGCAGCTCGCGGATGACACCGGCTGGTCGGTGGGCTGGGTGTCCGCCCGGTTGCAGGAGCAGCGCTCCCAGGCCACCGCCGTGGATGGTGCGCTGGAGGCGGTGGGCTGATGTCCGGTGTCTACGGCAAGTGCTTCGACCCGACCGGGGCCCGGCACGGCATCCCCACCTACCCCTGGCGTATGGCCCCGGACGGCCTGGCCACCATGCGGCAGTTACGGGCCCGCGGGCTGCGGCCCGGCGGACAGCCGATTGCCGCGCAGGTGATGCGGGCCAACCGCCGCGCGGGCGGGGTCCGCGTCGCCTACCTCTACCGCATCGACCGCGCCGCGAGGGTCCGTCCGATGACCTCGCGGAAGTGGGGTGCGCTCGCGCTGGCCATGCTCGCGCGTCGCACCTGCCCGCGCTGCCGACTCGACATCGGCTACTGCATCCCGCGCTCCTACGGCATCTGCGGTGCCTGTATCGCCGCCGCGGATCAGTCCGCCGCCTGAACCCCCGCAACTTCCCTTCGATTTCCTGGAGTTTCGCTGTGTCCAGTCGTACCCGTCCCCGGGCGCGCACCGTGAAGGTGCCCGCCGGGGCCACCACCGTCCGTATCCCGCGCCAACGCGGGCGCCGCCAGCAGTCGTTCGTGTTGGTGGTGCCCGAACGTCCCACCCTGTCGAGCCAGGCGTTGCGCACCCTGGGGCGCCTGTTATGGCGGCACCGTCTGGCGTTGTTCCCGGCCGGTCTGGCCGTGCTGTCTCTGATCGCGACGGCCGTGCTGCACGCCTTGGCGCCGTGGGCGGGCGTCCTGGTCGCCACGGTCGGTCTGCTGCCCCTGGCCGCGCTGCTCACCCCGCCGCTGCGCCGTCGTCTGTCCGGCGGGGTGCGGGTGTGGCAGTGGGGCGGGGCCGCGCTCGCCGCGGTGGTGGGCCTGTTGGCCGCGTTGGCGATCGTGTTCGGTCCGCTGGCCGGGCCGCTTGAGGTCGCCTGGGTCCTCGGTCTGCTGGCCGCCTACGGCCTGCGTGCCGCCCTGCGCCGTACGACTTCGAAGGAGAAGACCGACTGATGGCTACCCCGACTCGTAACGGCGCCGCGCGCGGTGCCGACAAGGGAAACAAGTTCGCCAACGCCGGGGCCGCGGCCGGCGGGTTCGTCGGAGCGATGGGCGGCAGCTTTATGCCGAACATCAACATCAACGTCCACCGCGGCGGGGGCCGTCACGGCGGGGGTGGGCAGTCGCTGTTGCCGCCGCCGGAGTTCAACTCCCCGGCGCAGGTGCGCAACTACTGCAACACCCTGCGCGCGGCCGGGGTGATGCTGTCGATGGAGGTCGCGATGGCGGCCGAGATCCTCAAGAGCGTGCTGGCCGCGGTGCCCGACCCCGAGGGGCGGACGTTTGGTTCGCGGATCCGGGCGGCGAAGGTGGCGCGCAAGCTGCGCAAGTCCGCGGATGCGCTGAAGGACGCGGCGAAGAACGCCGCGGCCACCTATTCGGTGTTCCAGCAGGAGTACCAGGAAGAGATCGGCCGTGTCCGCCACCGCGCCCGCAGGCCCAACGCGCCCACGATGAACTGGGCCCAGCAGTGAGCGCCCGGCGGTGGAGGTTGACGGACCAGGACGGCCGGGACGTAGAACGGATGGTGGCGGCCATGCCCAGCATGAGGAGCACGGGAATGCCCCTGAACATGCGTGAGGGCGGCTCGGGTGCGAGCGGGGTCGGCAACTACCTGCTGCACCGGGCGAAGCCGCACCTGCCGCCCTGGCTCGGCATGGCCGGAGTCGGTCTGGCCGGGGTGCTCGGCCATGAGCGGTGGGCGGCCTCCCCGGCCGCCGCCGTGGGCCTGACCCTGACCTCGGTGGCGGTGTCCGGCGGCGCGTACGTGATCGGCAAGAGCGCGAGCAGGCAGCGCCGCCTGCACGCCGCCATCACCACCGCCCTCGGCTCCACCTGGCTGACGGCCGCCTGCCTGGCCGGACCGGCGGCCGGACCGATCGGCGACCTCTACCTGATGGGCGGCCCGGCACTGGCGCTGTCGTGGAACGTGCGGATCTTCATGCGCACCTCCGAGAGCAACCCCAGCAGTGCGGATGGCGGGCTGATGGAGAAGATCGGTCTGGCACGTGCGCAGATCGGCCGGGCGAAGGCCGAGCCGAACCGGGTGACGGCGCCGGTGGCGCTGGATCCAGGCACGCAGACCAACGACGACATGGCCAAGGCCCTCGCGCGGATCGCATCCGCGCTGGACCTGCCGACGACCGCGGTCCGCTACCGGCCCAACCCCGACTCCGCCCGGCGCGGCGAACTCGTCATCGTCCCCGAGGACATGCTCGCCGACGTGGCGGAGTGGGAGGAGCCCTCGAACCCGGGCGGATCGATCGCCGATCCGCTGGTCATCGGCCGCTACGACGACGGCGCCCCGCTCCAGCTCTGGCTTCCCGGAGATCCGGAAGAGGGCCGCAACAGCACGCACGTGCTGATCGCGGGCGGCACCGGCTCCGGCAAGGGCGATGCCGCCCTGAACCTCCAGACCGAGATCCTCTCCCGCCACGATGTCCTGCTGTGGCTGTCGGACCCCAAGTCCTTCCAGGACTTCCAGGACCTGCTCCCTGGCTATGACTGGGCTGTGGAAGGCGGCACCGGCACCGAGGTCATGGTCGAAGCCGTGCAGGCCGTGATCCCGGCCCGCACGCGCTGGCTCGGCCAGCACCAGTACCGCCAGTGGGTCCCCGAGGCCGCACAGCAGCAGAGCGACCCGCAGCACTCCTGCCGGCCGGACGGCACTGCGTGCGGCTGCGCGGGCATGCCGTTCCTGGTCGCGTGGTTCGAGGAGGCGGCGAACACCCTGCGGGCGCTGGGGGACGACGCGTTCACCGGCATCGCGCAGGAAGCCCGCTCCGCGGGCGTCTCGCTGATCGTGTCGCTGCAGCGGCCGTCCTACGACCAGATGAGCACCTCCACCCGGGCCTCGCTGCCCTCGGTCATCGCGCTGGGCTGTGACGAGCGCGATGAGGGCTTCAGCCTGCCCGAGCGTGTCATCGACGCGGGCGCCCACCCCGGCGCCTGGGGCAACCGCAAGCCGGGCTACTGCTACCTCGTCAGCCCCGGCATCGACGAAGAGCGCTACCCCGCCCCCGGCCGCACCCGGCGCTTCACCCAGCGCGCCTCCCTGGGCATGCAAGCTCTCGCCACATGGGCGGTGTGCCACGGCGCGACCGCCGATCCCGTCACCGCCGGAGCCGCGACCGCTGTCGCGGGGCAGGCCTACACCGGCCGCCCCGGCCCCGACGAACCCCCCGCCCCGACCCCGGCACAACGCGGCCGTCCCGGCCCTAACGCACCGTCACCACTGGCGATGGCGGCCTGGCCGGACGACGACGAGGGGGACGACGGCATGGAGGGCGGGCTGCTCGTCGACGAGGAGGACCGGGACATCGACCCGGAAGCCGAACTCCCCGACGCACAACCGGGCGACGACGCGCCGATCTTCGGACAGGAGACCGGGCGCAAGCCCTCCCCGGAAGAGGCCCGGCGGCTGTTCGGGCAGGCCCTGGCGGAGTTCGAGAGCGAGGGCCGCATGATCGTGGGCCCGAAGGACTTCACCGACTGGTGCGACGCCCACAACCTGTCCCGCACCTGGGTGTCACTGCGCCTGAAGGAAGCGGCCCTGGAGGGGCGTCTGGAGGCGACCAGTGCCACCGGCCGGTGGCGCATCGTCACGGCCCTAACGGCCGCCTGACACCCGTAACACGTTACGGGCGCCTAACACCCAAACCCCTAGGCACACGCGCCGTTACGCGCCCCTAACAGCGGCCCGTCACGACACCTAACACCCCCGCCTAACACCCAGCCCCGAGCCCCGCGGGGCCCCCCCGCCCCCCCCGCGCCGGGGGGCGCCGGGGTGCGCGGCC